>NZ_JAJDKB010000002.1:0-109446 GCF_020589955.1 Faecalibacillus sp. TM498 | reverse complement strand
TTGCGGACATTTGAGAAGATATAAAAAGATAGTCAAAAAGACATATATAATTTAAATCAAAATAATGAATATATTGTTTGGTGGTGATGAAATGAATAACTCTTACAGAGAAAATAGATGTATAAATGGATTTAATAAAATTTATTATGGAATTCCTGGATGTGGGAAAAGCTTTAAAATTTCGTCTGCTTTAGCATATAAAGATGGATTCGAGCAAGATTCGATATCATTAAGAGTGAGTGCACCAGTAGCACAAGAAAATATATTTAGAACAACATTTTATTTAGATTACACAAATAGTGACTTTGTTGGGCAAATCATGCCATCCGTAAAAAATAACAATGTTATCTATGAGCCGATTTTAGGACCGTTCACTAAAGCTTTAAAGCGTTCTTTAGAAACGGATGACATGGTCTACTTAGTGATTGAAGAAATAAATAGAGGTAATGCGGCTGCAATTTTTGGAGATATTTTTCAATTGTTAGATAGACATGATAAAAATTTGGATCTAAAAGGATCTAAAGTTGGAGATAGTAGATATCCGATAACAAATACATTTATTGAAAATGCTTTAAATCTTGAAAAAGGAAATGTAATTATTCCTTCTAACCTGTCTATTATTGCAACAATGAATACAAGTGATCAAGGTGTCTTTCCATTAGATACTGCTTTTAAAAGGCGATGGGAATTAGAAAGAGTTGTTGATGATGATAAAGAATACAGCATCGATGAAATGATTGTTCCTTTTACAGAATATTCATGGAAAGATTTTAGAAGAATAATTAATGGTACTATTCAAAAAAAATCTAAAGATGGTACTATTTCTGTAGATAAACAATTAGGAAGATGGTTTGCAAAAGAAGATATGCTTACCACAAATGAAAATGTATATAACAGAAAAGCATTGAATAAATTTGTTAATAATGTTTTGGACTACTTGTATAGCGATGTTTGTAAGTTTGATAAATCTGATTTTTTTGATGAAGATATGACATTTGATGATATTTGTAGAATAATTGATTCTTATCAAGATGACAAAATTTATGATTTAGAATTAAAAATTTTAGAAGAAGATGAAGAAAATAGATAATTTAAAAATAGAACCAGTAGTTAATGCCAATGATTTCATTGGTATTTCTATTAATAATGGTCAAATAACAATAAAAACTCCGTTATGCTTTAGGATTGACGAAGATGATAAAATTTTGAAAAAAAATTTAATTCTATTTTTAAAAAGTATATCAATTGCAACCAAGGATCACGAATACATTAAAAATAACGGGAATTTAGTTGGTGAAATATGGCCTATTGATTCATACTTATGGATAATAAAAGATTTTGTTGAAAATGGTTTTTATTATAAAAGAGAAAAGACTTATTCTACTAGTGGTGGAAAGATTGAATGGAAAAAAACATTAAAGAAAACACCTGTTTATTCGAATGGTAATATTATTTATAATGATATTATTACTAGTCATATGATTCCAACAAATGATGAAATATCAGAAATATATAAGTTCTGTTTATCTAAAGCAATAGATCGTATTGGATGGATATTTAGTTATAACTTTAATATCCATGTACAACAACACAAATCTATTAAAGAAATGATTATGCTAATCAGACAAGAGATGTTTAATACATTTGATGATATTAAAAGGCAAAGATTTGAACATATGATAGCAATTCTTTCAAATATTAATTCTACAGGTAAATCCTCAAAAAATAGTACATATGGTATAAAAAATTATTATTATGTATTTGAAAGAATGGTTGATAGATTTTTTGAAGGAATAAATAAAAAAGATTTATCTAAATATAATCCTGTAGCAACATGGCATCTTGTTAAAAATGGAAATCATTCTTCTTCTGAATTAAGACCCGATACAATTGTACATTTATCTAGAAATGGCAAACAATACACTTATGTTTTAGATGCTAAAATGTATAAATATGGCGGATTGGATCATTTAGAAAGACCTAATGATGGGTTACCAGAGACATCATCTATTCAAAAACAAATTACATATGGTGATGAAGTTGCTAGGTTAACAGACAACTACGTAAGAAATGCATTTATATTACCATATAACAAGGAATTGGAGCGTTTTAAGTTTAACAATGATGCTATCAATATAGATTGTGACAGAAATCTAGCATATATAGGGTTTGCAACAAGCAGTTGGAGGTTAGAAAAAAAAGATCATGATTATATTTTTTCTTTTCTGATTGATTTTAACTATTTATTGAGAAATTATAATAGATCAAATAATAGAATAACATTAAAGTTATATGATGAAATTGAACAGCAAATAAAAAAAATAAGGAAAATTTAAAAATTATATATATTTACAATCTTTAAATTCTTAAACGTTAAGAATTTGTAGCATAGAAAAATACTCAAAATTATTGGAAGTAAATACTAGCTTTCACTAGTATTCTTTCTAATAATTTTGAGTATGTATAAAACTTATACAATAATCATTTAATAATTACTGATAAATAAGAATGAATTAAAATAAAAACAATATTGAAAATATTTTATTATCTGTAACTTATTTTGAAATATAAGTCTTTTTGTATAATATCTATAATGAGCATACAATCACAATCTTAAATAAAACTGATTCAATTAAAGAGCAATTTTACCATTCTTTTAATATGTAAATTATCTGTTTTTAAATAACATGATTTCATTTTGTTTTGTATATCTGAATCATTACCTTTTAAATGAAGACCGTCATTATATAGAGGTTGCAACAAATAATAAAGTTCTGGGACTTCCACACCATTTTCTTCAGCATAATTTAGTTTATTAATTACTTTATGCTTTTTAATAAATTCTTCTTTGTATGGAAAATCAAGTTTTTGGTATACTAATTCTTCTATTTTTATTCTAATTCCTGCTATAACCATAATAGGATCATATATATTATCTTTTAAATATTTATTATTTATTTCATTGTATAATTCTTGACGAACTTCTAAGTTATTAATAGGAGGTTCTCTAGAAATTATTTCTAATAATTCATTGGACAGAGGATGTTTTTCATCAATAAAATGAATAATATATTTTTCTATTTCTTCTTTTATATTATTTTCTGAATTTTTATTTTCCCTTGCTCTAAGCAATTTGATTATAGGTGAGTTAATATCCATTATTGCTGGCGCAGACAAATAATGGATTTTTTTCTTTTTAAAATAATAATTAGCAAATACGTCGGGATCAAGATGAGTAAAAATAATTGGATAAAGAATTTTATTCATTTTTTTACATTTTTTGATTAATTGTGATAGGTAATATTGAACAGCAAGAAGATTACTGCCATCTAGATAGTCAAATACTTCATCAATAATCAAAATTCCTATTCTTTTTTTGAATTCTACTTCAAATTTCGTAAGATTGGAAATGAATGATAATATGTCTCTTTCACCATTAGACATAGATGAAGCTCTTTCGAATTTAATGATTAATTTTCCATGTTCTTCATGAGTTTGAATATTACGCCCTGTAGTATTAAAGAGTTTCAACCTTTCGTTTATCAATGCTTTTGTTTTCTTGTAAGATAGATATGAATAGACTTTTTTAAGAATATCTTTTTCTTCTGAGTCAAAATATTTTCGAAAAAGTGTACATAACTGAATTGCCGTAAATACATCATCAGCATCGCACCAACTATTTGAACGATTATTCATTTTAGAAATACATTCTAATAATGTATCAATATTAATATTACTACGTAAGGAGTTAATTTCCTTTTTTTTGATTTGTTGCTTTATTTCTTTTGAACTACCGTCTTCTGGACAATTTTCTAAAAATTGTTGAAATTTTTTGGTGATTCCTTGCTGTGAACAGCATTTTTTTAAACTATCTTTTATTTGTAATAGAGAATAAATATTTTCGCAATCGCTTAATAATTCATCAATATTAGAAAAGAGTTTTTTATGATTACCAAAGTTTGATATTATATTCCTATATGAATAATCAAGTTTGATATTTTCAGGTATTTTTTTATATATAACTACTTCTTCGACTCTTAGATCAGCTGTTGTTGATGAAAAATTTCTATCAAATATACGAGTAGTATTTTTTGCATATAAAGGACTGTTTATTGTATAAACTGTAACATTTTTTGATATCTCACCACATGTATCCGTTGATATATATGTTGCTGCATTTTCTCCTAAAAATTCTATTTCTAATTTAGGATGATTATTCATATTTTTTTTATATACATCTTTTTCATTTAATTTCATTCTTCCGCTAGCTGCTGCTTTAAATGCAGTAGTAATAGTACTTTTTCCATATCCATTTGGAGCAACTACTATATTAACTTGATTTGCTGTAAGGTTTTTAAAATTTGCTTCAAAATCAGCCTTGCCTTTAATGTTTTCAATATGTATTTTTTTTAATATATTCATTTAGTATCCCTCACTGTGATATATATTTTATACAATAGTATTTTTCCTTAGTATTATACAAATATTTTTTAATTTTCTCAATTAATGTCTGTTATTAGTATTTTTAATATGAGATAATGAAAGCATGATTACACATGAGAGGTGAAAATGTGATAATAAAAGGATTTATATTTTTTAAAGATAATAAAATTCCATTTGTAATAGAAAATTACAAAATGGAGTTATTTTCTGATAATTTATTTATAAGAGATTTTTGTAAAGAATATAATTTTAAAGAAAATTATATTCTTCAAGGACAGTGTGTTTCTTCTGGTGATATTTGTCGTAAAGCAATATTTTTGGTAGAAAAATCTCTAGGGACTGAATGTTATTTAAGTTGTTACATTATTAATATGCATAATAGTGATGAAGTTTATAATAGTATAGGACTTCAATCACCATTTCTTGATGATGTTTTTAGATATAAATACCAATATTTTGATACAATAAAATCAGATGTGAATTTAGCGATATCTCCGAAAAATTTATATACAATTCCATTTTCTATGAATAAATTAAAATATGAATTAAAATATCAAATTGGGCATGATAGCCGATTAGGAATTTTAGAAGATTTTGATAGAAAGGGAGAAATAATTGTTCCACTTCATACAAATGGAATACAAGAGTGTTATGATATTGCGATGGTCTTATACCGACTTGCAATGTTTATGATGTCACGGGTTGAAGTGCCGTTTAAACAAATAATACTTTATAATAACGGTCATCGTGTAGGATGGTTTTATTGTTCATTATTATCAGAAAATGCATTTTCTGGAAGGGATATGTCTTTTTTTAAGTTTGATGTGTTGAAGTATATACCTAAGATTTTAAATAATATTGCCTTAGATTCAAGAAGTAAAATAACACAAAGCATACCGTTAGGCCATTTAGGAAATTTTGAAAATTTATTTTCACCACAGCGTTTTATAGAACAGGTCATGTCATTTGAGTATTTATTTGATAAGTTAGATCATAAAAATGCACAAAACAAAAGATATCCTTTAAAAATGGAATTAGAGACAATGTTCAATGAGTTTTCTCAATTATTATTAAAATCAAAATTATCTTCTAATAAGATAAGTGACGAAATCAAGGAATTAAGACGGAATATTTCTCATGGATATGTTTATTATTATGATTTTAATAATAATCAAAGGATTAAACATTTAATTGTCTTATTAGATAGATTAATCAAATGTATGAGTTTAAAATATATTGGATTTTCAATAGATGAAATTTATGAATTATTTAATAATGGTTGTATGATGTAATAGCCTATATTATATTAAAAAGAGACTGTGAAGTAATCAAATGATATTTCTTCACAGTCTCTTTAATCAAATGACATAAATAATGATAAGTAATCATTGTTTTCTTGTAACTTTTTCATCAAAGCTAGAATACTAATTTCTGTTTCTATTTTGTTATTTTATTTCTAAAAGTTGTTTTTTTTCAAACTGATGTTCAATTTTTTTATATCTAAAAGGAAGTTCATTTTTTTATTGTAAAGGTATTGTTGGCACACTTTTTCATATGTAATTGAAGCATATCTATCTATATTTGGTGCAATAACATAATAATAAATATCTTCTAAATTGGAATAATTATGTAAATATAAATGTATACCAAAATCTAAAGAATTAATCTGTAATTGATAAATTCAACAATTATTATTTGTTATTTCTTTATTTTCCACATCAATGAGTTCTCTTTTTAAGATGACTAAATCAACTGGATTTTTTTATTTCTTGTTTAATCAAGTCATATTTTAAAATTTGTTTTCTACTATTTGATCAATACTTTCATTTACTAATTTTTTTATTTTTGATTTTCTAACTACATAACCACGCTTTTTTAGTTCATCAATTAATTCATTATCAGTATATCCTTCAAAGCCATAACTTGTATAAGCAATTTTTTCTTCCCATTTATTTAATACTGGATTATAGATATATCGCCAATGTCGATCATCATCAATTGATTTATATTCCATTATACCTTCTTCAATATAAGGATTTAACGTATTTAAAAATGTATATGTTTTATCTTCAAACCAAGAAAAAGTATATTCTTCGAGCATAATCACTTGATCTTCAATATTATAATCAATATTACTATTTAAGTTATCTAATTTACTTTTTAATTCTTTAATATTTATTCCATCTTTTAAAAAGACTTCTCCATTACCATCTGCACAATATCCCATATTTTCCTCCTATAATATATTTAATTATTTATATTGTATTTTTCACAAACTCTACAACTTCTAAATTCTTTTCTTTTATATTTTTATCATTTAACATCTCATTCATTGTCATCCAATAATAAAGTTTATTTTTTATAATAAAGTCATTATTTTTCATAATTGTTGGTAAAGATGATAATGTTACTAAATAAAGAGAGTGATTATAAGTTCTATATTCATTATGACTTATGGAATATTTTCTTTGAATTTTAGAAGTAATATATTTGCATGAAATCAAAGAATTATCTATTTCTAAATCTTTGCTAATGAAATTGATGAGATGTTGATCATTGTCTTTATTTACGGTTTTATAATTTATAAAAAGTTTGCATTTTCATCTTTGATCATCGTAAAGAAGATATTTATTTTTATATTTAATAATGATAAGTGAATAATTATGTATCATGTTATTGATTCCTCTTAATTTATTATAAATATATGAATCATTGAAACAATGGACAAATAGTCTAAAGAAATTATCTAATCGTGATTTATCAAATCACGATTAGATAAAAAATATAAAATTAATAAAAGAAAAATAGAAAAAATTAGCATATATAATAATGAAGGGATATACTATTGATAGATTAATGTATGTAAAAATAAGAGGTGAATATATATGCTAATGGAAATCTATTTAAGTGAGGAAAAAGCAAAAAAGAATAATATTGATTTAGATGAATGTTATCAAAAGATTGATAAGTATTTTAAATCTAGAGGAGTAGAAATTGTATCAAAAGGTATTTATAAAGGCGTTAGAAAAGATTTTGAAACATTTGCTATTGCACAAGGATCATTACCTGAAACAAAGTGGTTTTTAAAAGTAGTGGATCAATGGTATATAAGTTATTTTGGAGATACGCCAGATAGTCCAGAATATAGGTCAGATGCATTAGATTCTTATTATCGAATTACTAAGCAAACAGATGAATACATTAGAAAACAAAAACATCGTATTTGAATAAATAAAGTAAATAATAGAAGTTATCGGCAAAAAACATAAATTTATACGTTGTTAAAATATATAGTTTTTGCCGATAACGGCAATAAAAAGCCCTCTAGTTTATCACTAAAGGGCTGTTATTATTTTTTGATCATAATAAATTGATAAGGTTTTAAAGTTGTTGGGTTGTAATTGTTGTAGTTATCTAACAAGATGTTTCCTTGAATATCAGGAATTGGTTGTTCGTTGTTTGTAAAGTTACATAAACAAATAATTTCTTGTCCTTGATAAGTACGTTCATAACCAATAACATCATCTACGGTATTTACTTCTTCAAAATCTCCATAAACAAGAGTATCTTCTTGTTTTCTAATAGAAATCATTTTTTTATAGAAGCTATAGATTGAATTTGGATCGTTGAATTGATTTTCAACATTGATTTTATCTTGGCTACCTGTCATTTTTAACCAAGGTTTGTGATTACTGAATCCAGCATATTCACTACTATCCCATTGCATTGGTGTTCTGGTATTATCTCTACTTCTAAGGTTAAGGAAATGTATGGCTTCTTCTTTAGTAAAGCCTTCTTCTAAGGCTCTTTGATATTGTCCATGACTTCCAATATCATCAAATTCATCAATGCTTTCTCTTTCAAAGTTTTCCATACCAATTTCTTCACCTTGATAGATAAATGGTGTTCCTCTTAAATTAAAGAACATACCAGCAAGCATTGTTTGAGAATAATAATTATGATTTTTCTTATCTAAGACAAATTTATCGATTGCTCTAGGTTGATCATGATTTTCCAAGAAACTAGCAATCCATCCAAGCTTTTGAACTTCTCTTTGACTTGTAAATAAGAGTTCTTTAAATTGTTTAGTTGTCCAATCTTGTCTTTTAAACCATTCTTCATCTTCACTAATATCAAAATTACAATAATTAAAATCAAACATCATTGAAAAACATCCTTGTTCACCAATAAAAATACCTAAATCCTTATATTGAACCCCTACTGCTTCTGCAACAGTCATACAATTATGTTTTTCAAATGTTTCTTTCTTTAATTCATCAAAGAATACTTCAATTCCTGGTTGATTTCTAGAATAAGCAAAACAAGCACTTAAACCATCTTGTCCATCAACAGGACCATCTAAATATCTTTGATCCTTTTTAATAAAGTTAATTGCATCAACTCTAAATCCTGCAATTCCTTTATCTAACCACCAATTAATCATTTTATAAAGTTCTTGTCTTAAAGTTGGATTTTCCCAATTTAAATCAGGTTGTTTTTTAGAAAAAGCATGGAAATAATATTCATCTCTACCTTCTACCTTTTGCCATACAGAACCTCCAAAAACAGATCTCCAGTTATTTGGTTCTTTACCATCTTTAGAGGATTTAAAGATATAATAGTCATGATAAGGACTATTTGGATCTTTTAGTGCTTCTTGAAACCAGGCATGTTCATCTGAACTATGATTGATAACGAGATCCATAATAATCTTAATTCCTTTATTTTTAGCTTTTTCAATCAATTCTTCTAAATCAGCCATTGTTCCAAATTCAGGATTAATATCATAATAATCAGAAATATCATATCCATTATCATCCATAGGTGATTTATAAATAGGACATAACCATAACAAAGTCACTCCTAAATCCTTTAAATAATCAAGCTTTTCAATAATCCCTCTTAAATCACCAATTCCATCTCCATTAGAGTCCTTAAAACTCTTAGGATAAATTTGATAAGCTATCTCTTTCTTCCACCATTCATTACTCATTTTCTTTTCTCTCCTTTAAAATATATAATTTAGAATAATAATCTCCAATACCATCCTTATTCTCACCACAAGAACTATCACTTATAATAAGTCCCACATTCATCAATTCATCTCCATATAAATCTAAACCATTAACATGATACATCTTATCTTCATCTAAACCTAATAAAAGTAAACGACGATAACCTACATTAACTTCTTGTAAAGGTCGATAGTAACCAACAATTGCTTGTGTTTTATCATGAGAGACAACCATCCAAGCTGTTTCGTTTGATGTAAATGGACTTTTTAAACGATAAAATGTTCCAAATTGAAATAAAGAACGATATTGTTTCATAAAACTAATTTGTTTTTTAATAATTTCTTTTTCTTCAAAGGTTAATTGATTAACATCTAATTCATAACCAAAAGTACCAAAATAAGCTACATTAGCACGTGTTTCAAGTGGTGTATTTCTAAATGTTTGATGATTAGGAATTGCTGAAACATGTGATCCCATTGAAGAAAGTGGGTAAACAAGAGAAGTTCCATATTGAATCTTTAATCTTTCTATTGCATCTGTATCATCACTTGTCCAACATTGAGGGGCATAATAAAGCATTCCTGGATCAAAGCGTGCTCCTCCACTTGCACAGGATTCAAAGAGTATATCAGGGTATTTAGTTGTTAGAACATCGTATAAATGATAAACACCTAGGATATATTCATGCATGACTCTTCCTTGTGATGAAACATCATGAGTGCTTGAATAGACTTCTGACATACAACGATTCATGTCCCATTTAATATAGGAAATATAGGAATCATCAATCACATTCATCATTGCCTGGGCAATGTATTCAACAACTTCATGATTAGAAAAATCTAAAATATATTGATTTCTTCCATGACAACTCTTTCTATGAGGAGTTTTTAATATCCATTCAGGATGATTTCTATATAAGTTAGAATCTTCATTGACCATCTCTGGTTCAAACCATAATCCAAATTTTAAACCTAAATCATGAATTCTCTTTGATAGACCACGAATTCCATGAGGCAGTTTATCTAAATTAGGGAACCAATCTCCTAATCCTTGATGATCATTATTTCTATTACCAAACCAACCATCATCTAACACAAATAACTCAATTCCTAATTCTTTTGCTGTATTAGCCATTGAAACAATCTTATCTTCATTAAAATCAAAATAAGTTCCTTCCCAATTATTCACCAAAATAGGTCTTACTTGATCTCGATACTTTCCTCTAGCAAGTCTTTTTTGATAAAGTTGATGATATGTTTGTGACATCTTATTCAGTCCTTGATTACTATAAACCATTACAACTTCAGGACTTTGAAAAGAATCTAAATGATCTAATAGATATT
Source organism: Faecalibacillus sp. TM498 (assembly GCF_020589955.1). Classification (NCBI taxonomy): domain Bacteria; kingdom Bacillati; phylum Bacillota; class Erysipelotrichia; order Erysipelotrichales; family Coprobacillaceae; genus Faecalibacillus; species Faecalibacillus sp. TM498. The sequence continues at coordinate 98,642 of NZ_JAJDKB010000002.1, read as the reverse complement.
CAAAACAATGAGGATGAATTCCCATAGATACACGTGAGACATGATAATTATCGACTTCTACTTGGGCCAAAAAGTTACCACTATAAACCAAACTAAAGCCTAAAACTTCACCACTTGTTTCTTTACAATTTTCTCTTTTTAAAGCAATAAAAGGATTAAATTGATGAGAAGAACAGCCTCTTAAAGAATAAATACTTTGAATACCTTCAGTAAGTTTTCTTGTTTTAATAGAACGTTCTCTTGCCCATGATCCTGTAAGTTCAATCATTTCATAATCTTGATCAGGTAAGTCTAAAGACATAGACATCATTTGATTAAGTCTTAATTTTTGTTTTCCTTCATTAATAATAAAAGCATTTCTTGTAATAACAGGTAAATCATGATAAATGGTATAACTTAACTGTAATTTTGTATCAATAACATCATCATATAGGGTAATGATCAATGTTTGTGCTTCATCTTCTTTTTCTACATAAGTTGCAGGTAAATGATCTAATTGAGGTTTACCTTGAATTATTTGATGATTTACATATTCAAAGTTTAAAATATGACTGCCATTTTCTTGGGTGATATCGATTGCTGGATGACGTAAATCACCAGAACCATAAACAGGATATTCTTGTTTAATATGTTCTAATGAAAAAGTGAGATCACCTTTATAGCTACAAGATGACATTGGTCGAGGACTTGTTTCAAAAAGATGATCAAAGTTATCTCGATCATGAATTCTTTTTCCATAATAGAGTTGACCTAATTGATTGTTTTTTAAGATTTTAAAGATATAACTGATTTGATCATTATATAAATGAAAAGTTTTACTTTCTTCATGAAATTGAATCATAAATTTCTCCTACTCACTAAATAAAATTTTTAAAACATCTTCTAATCCATCATCTACAATAGATTTACAAACAATATTTGCTTTAGCTTTTAATAAATCACAGGCATTTCCCATGGCAACCCCTACACGACAAAAATCAATCATTTCTAAATCATTTTCTCCATCACCAAAAGCGTATGTGTCATCTTGATCTAAATGATAATAATCAAGAACTTTTTGAATACCTGTTGCTTTTGAAATTGTTGGTGAATAGAATTCAAATGCATTGTCACTACCATGTTCATCAAAATTAATAACATAACCAAAATCATTTTGGATATAATTTTCTATTTTTTCACGATCTTTATTTGTGACATTCGCTTCTATTTTAATGGCTCTTTTTAATACCTCATTACGATCAAACTTTGTTGTAAATAGATCTTTAAAATGTCCATTTTGAACAAAGAAGTTATAAAGTTCTTTATAAGAAGGATCAATGTATAAATGATTCGCTGTCGCAATCATATAATCACAATGAAGTTCTTCTAACATATTTGCTGTCTTTAAACATAACTCATAATCCATTCTATTTTCATAAATAGATTTTCCATCAATTTCTACATAACCCCCATTATTTAAAACATAACCATCAAAAGTACCATCCCACCACTTTTGATCTAACATGGCTTTAGGACGTCCACTACAAATAAAGAGTTTATGTCCTTGTTCCTTTAATCTTTTTAGTTCTTTTTGTACACCTTGAGGAATTTCTTGAATACCACCATAAGACCATATTAATGTTCCATCAATATCAAAAAATAATACCTTTTGTTTCATAACATTTCTCCTTTCGTTAATTATATCACAAAGCAATAATCAATAGTTTTCAAGAAAAGAAAATAGATAAATACGTAAGAAAGTACGCAAGATAAAATGTACTAAAAAAGGAATCTTGCGATTCCTTTTGAATTAATCATCTAAAATAGAAGATCCATTTGTAGCAATCACTTCTTTATACCAATCGTATGATTTCTTTTTAGAACGTTTATAAGTACCATTACCATAATCATCAACATCTACATAAATAAATCCATATCTCTTAGACATTTGATTAGTTGAATTAGATAATAAATCAATTGGTGCCCAAGTTGTATAACCCATTAATTCAACACCATCTTCTTCAATAGCTTTATACATTTGTCTAATATGTTCTCTTAAATAATCAATACGATAATCATCATTAATAGAACCATCAGCTTCTACAGTATCTTTAGCACCTAAACCATTTTCAACAATAAATAATGGTTTTCTATAACGATCATATAAATCTACACAAGAAATTCTTAAACCGATAGGGTCAATTTGCCATCCCCAATCAGAACTAGGAATATGAGGGTTTTTAATAGCTGTAACAGTATTACCTGCACTCATTTCTAATCCTTTAGTATCCGCAGCAACACAACTTGATGAATAATAACTAAATGAAATAAAATCAACAGGATATTTTTTCATGATTTCTAGATCTTCATCAGTCATTTTAATATTGAATCCTTTATTTTTATACATTTGTAATAAGTATTTAGGATATTCACCATGAACTTGTGTATCGCTATAACAATAGATTTGTCTCATTCTTTGTTGTTGTTCTAATACATCTTCTGGTTTACATGTATATGGATAATAAGTTAATTTAGTAAGCATACAACCTACTTTAGCGTCAGGAATATTTTCATGTGTAATTTTTACCGCTAAAGCACTTGCCACAAATTGATGATGCATTGCTTGATATTCAACTTCTTCAAATTCTTCTGGTTTGAATCTTGATTCAATAAGTCCACCGGTCATAAATGGATGTCTAATGATTGAATCAATTTCATTGAATGTTAACCATAATTTTACTTTATCTTTATATCTTTTAGTAATAACATCAACATAACGTGTAAAGAATTCAATCGAACGACGATCATACCAACCATTATAGTCCATACAGAATGCTAGTGGTGGTTCATAATGGGACATAGTAACTAATGGTTGCATCCCATATTTTAAACATTCATCAAAGACATCATCATAGAATTTTAAACCTTCTTCATTTGGTTCTAATTCATCCCCTCTAGGGAAAATACGAGACCAAGCAATAGACATTCTATAAACTTTAAATCCCATACCTGCAAGTAAAGCAATATCTTCTTTATAATGATGATAAAAATCAATCCCATGGCGTTTAGGATAATAAACTTCATCATCTGTACTTAAAGCTTTTTCAATCATTTCATCAGAAATATCGCATAAACCATGAGTATTTAATAAATCATTCATTGATTTAGGATCAGTAAATAATTGTACATCACTACAACTTACTCCTTTTCCTCCTTCTTTCCAACCACCTTCATATTGGTTAGCGGCAGTAGCTCCACCCCATAAAAAACCTTCTGGAAATTGTTTCATATTATATTTCTCCTTATTTTTTATTATCAAATTCATTATATCGATATTATTGAATATTTGTTTGTTTTTTCATAATATAAAAACTAATTCTACTTATAAGAGGTGTTGTTTTCTATTTAAAATGATATGATTTGATTAAAGGAAGTGGTCATATGGATCTTATCAAAATAGGTAAATATATAGCTTTTAAAAGAAAAGAACAAGGCTTAACACAAAAACAGCTTGCTGAAAAGTTAAATATGTCTGATAAATCAGTCTCTAAATGGGAAAGAGGTATATGTTTACCGGATGTCTCTGTTTATCTAGAATTATGTAAAATACTAGATATAAGTATTAATGAGTTTCTGGCTGGCGAAGATATACCTAAAGAAACAATTGAACAAAAAGCAGAAGAAAATATTATTCAGATTACAAAAGATAATAAAAACAAACAAAAGTATCTAAAGAAAATTATAAGATTATTAATAGTTATGCTTGTTGTTTTCATATTTATTACAAGCATATTTATCTACAAAAAATTAACACAACCACAAAACTATATAGAACCTTATTTAGAAAAAAGCACAGAAATGCAAACGGCAAATATGCTTTCTAGTCATCCAGGGAATATTTTGTTATTTCATTATAATTCAAAAAAGAATTATGATTCATTAACTATGTATTTAACCCAATATCAAAAAGGTAAAAAGATATCTGATAAAGAAATCTGTACATTTTATAATAATCCTTCAAAAGGAACAAATACCGGAAATATTGCTTTAGTAGTTGATTATGAAGCTTCTACTTTGAAGATTATAGATGCTTTTGAAGATGGGTATTATGTAGCTGAAGGTATTTCATTTTTAGAAAACATTAGTAACTATGATGTTTGGGATTATGATAAAATTGAAGAAAAAACATCTATTAAATATAGTAAAAAACAAATGTTAGTGGCATTATCTTATGGAAAAAATCATGTCACATCTCTTCCTATAAAAGGGTTAGAAACAAACAAAAAGATAAAGAATGATTATACATGTATTCTTTCAATTAAGTTTAAGTAAAAACGTCATCACTTGGATGACGTTTTTTAAAAATCAAATTTATTCTTTTTCTTCATAACAATAAAGACAGTTATACAAATAAGAGCAGATAAAATAGAACCAAGAGCGGGTGTAAGTCCCATTGGTAGTAATGTTTCAGGGAAAAGTTTAGAAGTAATATAAGCTCCTGGAACTCTTATAAGGGCTATGGAAATTACATTATGAATAAAGGAAATAATGGAATAACCATAAGCTGTAAAGAATCCACTAAAACAAAAATGAATAGAAGCAAAGACACAATCTAAAACATATCCTTTTAAATATTGACTACCATACATAATAACTGCAGCTTCACTTGTAAATAACGAAAGAATTTCCTTGGAAATAAATTGACAAGTAAGCGCAAAGAAAATTCCAAATCCTAAAGCAATAAAGCATCCATAGCGTAAAGTTTGTCTTGCTCTTTGATGTTGTTTTGTTCCAACACATTGTGCACAGATTGCCGAGATGGCAGATAACATACTTGATGGTACTAAGAATAAAAAGCTAATGATTTTTTCTACAACACCAACTGCGGCGGCAATATCAACGCCACGGCTATTAGCAATAATCGTAATAATGATAAATGAAATTTGAATCAAACCATCTTGCATAGAAATAGGAAAACCAATTTTAAAGATATCTTTAATAATCTTTTTATGTAATTTAAAATGGTGTCTATGGATGACAATCAATTTTCTTTTAATAATTGCAAATAAAGCAACAATTACACTAATAAGTTGTGAAATCACTGTCCCAAATGCTGCTCCAACGGCATGCATATTGAAATAACCAATGAAAATAAAATCTAACACGATATTAAAAAAACAAGCAACTGCCACAAAATACATAGGACTTTTAGAATCCCCTAATCCTCTAAAAATAGAACTAATAATATTGTAAGCAGTAATAAAAGGAATACCGATAAAACATATTTTTAAATAAATCGTTGTTTCTTGAATCGCTTCTACAGGTGTAGACATAATAGAAACAATCGGATTAATAAAGAATAATAAAATCAAAGTAACAATCAGGGATAAAATCATAAAGATAATGATTGTATTTCCTACAGTCATCCTTTTTTCTTCTTCTTTTCTTTCACCAACATAACGACCAATCATGACCGTTGAACCCATTGCAATTCCTACAAGCATAACAGTAATCATATGCATGACCTGACTTCCAATAGAAACCCCTGATAAAGAAGCGGCTCCATTGTATTGACCGACAATAAATAAATCAGCCATGCCATAGAATGTTTGTAAGAAATTAGCAAGTAAAAATGGTAATGAGAAAGTAATAATATTTTTTAAGGCACTGCCTTTTGTTAAATCTTTTTGCATAACATCAACTCCTTGCTTTGTATTATATAGGATAAATGTTAAAAGATAAAACGAAAAAAAATGCTTAATCTAGCACTTTTTTTCATGTATATGTTGCAATAATAGATTTAAGTTCTCTGATTTATTTTGTTTTAAATAAACAAGATTTATTTTTTCAAGATCAGCAAAGTATTTACTAATATCCTCTAAATAGAACTGATCTCTGTTTTCTACTTCTTTTGTAGGAAGGATTGAAAAACCTCTAGATAGATTAAGTAAAAGAAGTTGTTTAGGAAATTCTTTAACGTATTCTACTTTATTAAAAGTTGTATGATAAATTTTATAAAGTTCATCTTTACATAATTGATGATAGTTTTGATCTGTTGCTTTTGTAATATAGGAAACAGATTGAATGACCTTTTCTATTGTATGATATTTATGGATCAGTTCTTTTGAACAAACAAGAGAAACGTTTTCTTTAGATAAGGTTGTTGTTTCAATTGGATTGTTTTTGTAGAAAGAGAGCATGCTTGGAGAAATTAACGCATCGAGTTGATGCGCTTTTAGGCCTTCCATCAATTCATTTTCTTCAAGATAAGAATAAGAAATAGAAAGATGTGGGTATTTCTTTTCAAAGCTTTCAAGAATTTCAAAGTCTGTAAAATCTGTTGTTTTCATGCCTATATGTAAAGTATTCGTTTGTTGAATATTTTGACATAAAGTTTGATAAGAAGCATAAATGTTTTTCATTCCTTCATAGAACTGTTTTCCTTGTTTAGTAAGAGTTAATGTTCTATGTTCTCTTATAAATAGCTGTGTTTGGAGTTCTTGTTCTAAGACAGCAATGTATTTAGACATGGTTGTTTGTCCAATATGACAAGCGTTAGCTGCTTGCGTAAAGTTTTTATATTCAACAGCTTTAAAGAAATAATGTATTTTATTTAGATCCATAATATCACCTCTTTCATTATAACAAAAAAAAGGAGCAATGAAGCTCCTTTGCTCAATATTTATTTACGTTTGAATAATGATTTTAAACCACGAGAGATTACTTGAAAGAAACTAAGAGAACGAACCATATTATTTGGATCAACATAATTTCTAACAGCTCTTAATGTCTTTTTATTATCTCTTGTCGAAAAGATAAAGTTTCCGTTGTTTTTCGTAACAACTGCAAAACGAGGAATCCATTTTCCTTTAAACATGACACTTGCCATGATTTCTGTTACTTCAGACCAAGGAATTTGAATATAATCATTGACGTTTTTATCATTGTAATATTCAAAAGCTTCATCCCCGACTAACACTTTACCATAGTTTGCCATTCCTAAATAAGAAGTAGCATTAATTGTTAAATCGACTTTTTTATTTAATGATTGTACCATATATTCCCTCCATAAATATTGAACTTTTTAAATTACATAATTCCAGCTAAACGAGCTAAGATACCAACGATAAATAATGCAACGATAATAACGATTGGTGAAACTTTTTTCTTTAATAACCAGCAGCAAAGTAATGTAAGTAATAATGCTGCAAGACCAGGAATTAATTGATCTAAGTTTTGTTGTAAAGTAGTAACTTTAATTTTATCTAATCCAGTAGCTCCAAGGGAAGCATATTGAGATAAAGCTGATTTAATACCTTCAGCTCCACCTTTGATTTGACTCCAATCAATATAAGCACCTTCAGATTGAGTAACTCTAGAAACAACAGGAGTAAATGAAATACTTACCCAACGTTGAACTAAAGAACCGATAATGAACATACCTAAAATAGAAGCACCTTGAGTAATTTTACCTAATAAACCACCAGATAAATCTTTTGCGATAGAAGTACCAACTTTATATCCAAATTCTTGAGTATACCAAATAAATGCCATACGGATAATATTCCAAGCAAAGAAGAATAATAATGGACCAACAATACTTCCACCTAAAGCAAGAGAAGCACCTAAAGCACCTAAGATTGGTCTTAAAGTGAACCAGAATACTGGATCTCCAACCCCTGCAAGAGGTCCCATCATACCAACTTTAACCCCTTGAATAGCTTGATTATTGATTTCAGCACCATTAGCTCTTTCTTCTTCTAAGGCTAATGTAACACCCATAACTGGGGCTGAAACATAAGGATGTGTATTATAGAATTCTAGATGTCTTTTTAAAGCATCTGCTCTATCTTGTGGATCTTTGTATAATTTTTTGATAGCTGGGATAATTGAATAACACCAACCACCATTTTGCATACGTTCATAGTTCCATGATCCTTGAAGGAACTGATGACGCCAAGCAACTGATAAACGATCTTTTTTAGTTAATTGAATTTTTTCTGCCATATTTCTTTCCTCCTTCAAGATTAATAGTCATTTAAAATATCACCTAATGGATCACCAGAACCAGTAGAACCACCATTACCAGAACCACCGTTTTCTTTTAATCCTAAGTAAATTAAAGCAATAGCAACACCTAAAGCACCTAAAGCGATTAATGTTAATTCGCTTAATGCAGCTAATACGAAACCGATAGCAAAGAATGGCCAAGTTTCTTTAGTTGACATCATATTAATAACCATTGCATAACCTACAGCGGCAACCATTCCACCACCAACAGTCATACCACCTGATAACCAAGCAGGCATTTGATTTAAAACACTAGTTACTGCTTCAGCAGGAACGATACATAGTGCAGCAGCAGGAACTGCGATTCTGACACCTTGTAATAAGATACCTAAAATTTGATAGATTTCAATTTTACGGTAATCACCTTTTTCAGCAGCACCATCCATTAAGTGAACTAATGGGATAGCGATTGTACGACAGATCATAGTTAAGAATAAACCAGCTACTGATAAAGGAATTGCAACAGCAATTGAAGTAGAGATAGCTGTTTGTGTATTAACAGTACCACCATTTAAACCTAAAACCATGATAATTGCAGAAGCAACAGAAGCTAAAGCAGCATCTGGAGCAACAGCAGCACCAACGTTTGCCCATCCTAAGGCAATCATTTGTAAAGAACCACCTAAGACAATACCTTCACTTAGATGTCCTGAAACTAAACCAATTAAAGTACACGCTACTAGTGGTTGATGGAATTGGAATTCATCTAAAATCCCTTCCATACCTGCTAATAATGCTACTAAAATAATTAACATAATAGTAATTGCAGACATTAAATTTTCCCCCTATTTCATATTTTGAAGTTCAGTCTTTGCTTTTTTAAGAAGACTGTCCATATTTTCTTTAGAATCAGCAGGTACTTTACGAACATCGAAAGTAACACCCATTTCTTTTAATTTTTCTAAAGTTTCAACATCTTTTTGATCCATAGCAATGGCTTTATTAACAACTACTTTACCAACTGAGTGAGCCATAGAACCAATATTTAATTCTTTAATATCAACGCCACCTTCAATAGCTCTTAAAGCATCTTGAGGAGTTTCAAATAACAATAAAGCTTTAGTAGCACCAAAACGAGGATCTTTAGCGACTTCAATCATCTTTTTGACTGGTACAACGTTTGCTTTAACACCTGGTGGTGCAGCTTGTTCAATCATTTGTTTACGTAATGCATCTTGAGATACTGCATCAGATACAACAATGATACGAGTTGGTTGAGTTGATTTTGTCCAAGTAGTAGCTACTTGACCATGTAATAAACGTGTATCAACACGAGCTAAGACATATTTAATATGTCCATCTCCAAGAACAGTTCCTTCAGGAATAGCCCCAGCAGGTGCTGGTTGTTCATCTTTTACTGCTTCTTCCTTTTTAGGTTCTAATTCTTCTGGACGAATGTTAACTCCGTCTCTAGCAACTTCACAGATATGAGTTGCGATTTCATGTGCGCTGTCAGTAGACATACGCATTGCATATGCTTCAATAAGCATTGGTAAATTTAACCCAGTAACGATTGCCCAATGATCTTCATGACCGTTAAGTAATAAGTTTGCTTGGTTGAAAGGAGTACCACTCCATAAATCAACTAAGAAAAGAACTTCGTCTTGATTTTCAAAAGTGGAAATAGCTTCTTCCATTTTTGCTCTTAAATCATCAGGACCTTCACTTGGTTGTAAAGTCACAGCTTTTACATCTTTTTGTTCACCGAAAATCATAGAACCAGATTGTAAAATTCCATTAGCGAATTCACCATGACTTGCAAGAATAATTCCTACCATATTTTTCCTCCCTCTCTTTAATTAACATTGAATAACAAAAAAAGTAGGCCAACTATTTAAAAGAAGATACAATAAAGCTATTGCTCTTTTTTAAAATAGTTAATGCCTACTTAAAGTTACACACTATTGAATATTCAATTTAATTACAGTGGTATACTAACACCAAAAAATGTAAGCGTCAATCATTTTTTTACATTTTTATGTTCTTTCATTATTTTTTATCATACAAAAAATAATGAAAAGAATAAAATATAATATAAAACAATCACAATTTATCAATAAATAAAAAAAGGAGTGACCCCTAATTTTGAAATGCACTTGATAAAATTCTTTCCAAATGTAAAGCAAGATAACCAACTTCTGATGCTGGTAATTCTTTATGAAGTACCTTTGATAAATTATCACACATTCTTATTGCTTGTTCATAAGCAAAAGGAAATTTATTTTTTGTAAATTCACTAATATCCATTTGTAATTGTTCATTAGTATTTAAACGAATGATTAGGAATTTAATATGATTCATTAAACGAGCATAAGAAATAGATTCAATATCAATTTTTACATTTAAATCCGTTTGTAATTTAATAATACTTTCATGAACAATACGAGCAGCTTCCATGGATTCTCCTACTTTATTAGAAGAAATTGCCGAGTGAATATGTAAAGTAATGAAACTTACTTCATCATTGTTGATTTCTTTATTAATAAAAGATTTAATTATTTCTTTTGATTTTAAAGCAACTTCATATTCATCAGGGAAAAGAAGTCGTATATCATAAGTAAATGGATTACTAGGCATGATATTTTCATCCATACGTTTGATTGTAAAATGAATATGATCAGCAAGTGGAATAAGAATATCATGATTTACTTTTTGAAATTTATTAGTTGCTTCTTTGATGATTTCAGCCGCAATTTCTAAATAAACTGGATTAATATAATCAATAACTTTCTTTAACTTATCTTTGGCTTGATAGTTTTTTTGCATCATATATTTTTTAGCTTGAGGTGGAATTTCAAAATGATCATTTACTTTTTTACCAAAACCAATTCCTTTAGCCAAAATAATAATTTCATTATTACCTTCTTTAGCAAGAATGGTATTATTATTTAATATTTTTAAGACTTGATACATTTTGTTCACCTACTCTCTTATTTTTAAAACTGTTTCGCCACTTTTTTTATTTCCATAAATCTTTTCAAGAGACCCTTGTCCTTTGGTTACGATCATTAAAAGACAATCATCTACCGCATTTTCTTTAATATAATGCAAATCTGCATTCCATAAAAGATCTCCTTTTTTGACCTTTTGATTTATTTTAACAAGAAGTTCAAACCCTTGTCCATTTAATTTTACGGTATTAATACCAAAATGAATCAATAATTCCATTCCATTATCCAATTCTATACCAATAGCATGTTTTGTAGGATAAAGCATGGAAATCGTTCCATCACAAGGAGAAACCACTACACCATGAAGAGGGCGAATCATTAAACCATCCCCTAGAAGTTTATGGGCAAAGATATCATCACTACAATCTTCAATTGGTAAAACTTCACCATCAACAATATTCCCAATTTCTAAATCTGTTGTATGATAAACAATTGTTTTTTCTTCATCATAAGCTTCAGGGACGTTTTCAAGATAATCATCAATCTTTGTTTTTAAAGAAGAAGCTTTAGGACCAAAAATAATTTGAATTGCATTTCCTTGTAATAATACAGCTGCAGCCCCTGCTTGTTTTAAAGAAGCTTCACTTACTAATTCAGGTTCTTGTAAGGTTGCACGTAATCGTGTAATACAACAATCTAGATCTGTAAAGTTATGGCGACCACCTAATCCTTTAAGAATCATTTGAACTTGAGGATCAATTAAGGATTGATCAAAAGAATAATCCATTTTCTTTTTATTAAAAATCGTTAATTTATTATCATCTTCTCTTCCTGGTGTTTTTAAATCAAATTTCTTAATTAAAAAACGGAATGAAAAATAATATAGGAAGAAATAAATAAGCCCAAAGATTACAATAAAAATCCAATGAGTTTTACTATTGCCTTGTAATACCCCAAAAACAAGAAAATCAATCAAACCACAAGAAAAAGTAAAGCCAATTGTCACTCTTAAAGCTTGTGCTAAAACAAAAGCCGTACCCGCTAAAACGACATCCACTACAAATAACATAGGTGCTACAAAGATAAAAGTGAATTCAATCGGTTCAGTAATTCCAGTCAATATACTGGTAAGAGCCGCTGATAAAAAGAGACTTCTTACAACTTTTTTCGATTCATCTTTAGCACATTGATACATCGCTAAAGCAGCACCTGGTAAACCGAAAATCATAATCATAAATTCACCAGAGAAATATTTTGTTGCTTCAACACTGAAATGTTTTAGGTTTGGATCAGCTAATTGAGCAAAGAAAATATTTTGAGCACCATGAACTAAGACCCCATTAATTTCCATTGATCCCCCAATAGCTGTTTGATAAAAAGGCGTATAGAAAACATGGTGTAAACCAAAAGGAACAAGAGCTCGTTTAACAATCCCATAAACGAAAGTACCTCCATAGCCACTACTAGCAATCAATTGTCCAATCTTAAAGATACTTGATTGAATACTAGGCCAAATATAAAACATTAAAAAACCAATAAAAATATAAACAATTGTTGAAATAATTGGGACAAATCTTTCCCCTTCAAAGAAAGACAAAAAATTCGGTAATTGAATTTGATAGAAATGGTTATGTAAATAACTTACACCTAAACCAACAATAATCCCACCAAAGACTCCCATTTGTAGTGACATTTGTCCATATACATTTATCAATGTTCCATCTACGGCATCAACTAAAACTTTATTACCATTAATAACACCATTAAAAGTAAGTAAACTATGAATTGTTGAATGCATCACAAAAAAAGCAATAATCGAAGATAAAACAGCGACTTCTTTTGATTTCTTAGCCATTCCTGAAGCAACAGAAGCGGCAAAAATTAACGGTAGATTATCAAAAATAGTTTGTCCAACAGCCATTAATAACGTTAATATTTGATTTAAAATTGTTCCATATCCCAAAATACTTTCCATACCAAGTGAAGCAATCGTTGCTTCATTTGTAAGTGAACTTCCAATTCCTAAAAACATCCCTGCAATTGGAAGAACAGCAATAGGTAACATAAAACTACGTCCTATTCTTTGTAAAACACCAAAGACTTTTTTTCTCATATATTTCCTTTCCCATGGTTTCTTTGAAGAAACTATATCACTTCAAAGTGCGTACTTATATAAATATCAGTAAAAGTATATACTTTTTTTATACAAAATGATAGGAGAAAAAAGATGATTGCAGTAGATTTATTGAGTGAAATTTTTATTTTAATTGTATTAGGAATTTATTTGAAAAGGAATAACGTTATTGATGGACATACAGTGGATCAATTAACTGATTTAATTGTAAAAATATGGTATACTCACATACAATTTTAGGATATGAAAAAGATAGAGTTAAGCGCTTACATGTGTTACTATATATCTAGGAGGATTTTTTATGGGAAAATTGGATAATAAAGTGGCAATTATTACAGGAGGAAATGCTGGCGTAGGTAAAGAAATCGCTAAATTGTTTGCAAGTGAAGGAGCAAAAGTTGTTATTTCAGCAAGACGTCAACAAGTCTTAGAAGAAGCAGCAAAAGAAATTGAAGCAGCAGGAGGAACTGTTTTATGTGTTCCTACTGATATTTCTAAAGTGGATGATGTTAAAAACTTAGTAAGTAAAACAGTTGAAACTTTTGGTCAATTAGATATTTTAATTAATAATGCAGGTGTTTTAGATAAAGGATTAAATGCAATTGATCAAATTGATTATGATGATTTAAATAGAGTTATTGATATTAATCAAAAAGGAACAATGTATTGTATGTCAGAAGCTTTAAAAGTGATGAAAAGTGGAGCTTCTATTGTTAATATCTCAAGTGTTGCTGGACAATATGGTGCTGGTGGTGCTGTTTATGTATCTACTAAAGCAGCAATTATTGGGGTAACAAAACATGCAGCAATGCGTTTTGCTAAAGAAAAAATTAGATGTAATGTTATCTGTCCAGGAAGTATTACAACAGATATGGCAGCAGGATTAACACCTGATACAATGGATATGAAAATGATGGGTGCTATGTCAGCTCATAGTGATTTAACACTTCAACCTTGTAGTCCTTTAGATGTTGCAAAAGTAGCACTTTTCTTAGCAAGTGATGATGCAGCACCACTTACAGGACAAGTTGTTGTAAGTGATTATGGAGTAGATTTATAATATATGAAACCGCACATTGTGCGGTTTTTAATTGATTTGTTTTTTAATCATTGTATGAATGTTCTCCTCATGTCTAAAGACAGGGGATTATTGTTACCTGCCAACATTGTTGGCAGACCAGTTCATTTCTGATAGGTTGTAGTGCAAGATAGGGGTATGCCATTACCCTTCCTAGAGCAGAATACAAGTTAGTGTATCTACAATTAATTTCATAATAGCAACATTACTTACCTTTTGATCATTAAATACGACTTCTTTATCCGCTACATTTTTCATGATTAATTGTAATTCTAACTTCTTTTTTCCTTATCTTCTATCAATTCAATAGGCCCTTTTCCCATAATATTTTGATATTTCATAGAATATTGACAAGATGTTCTTCTTTCAACAAAATATATTAAATCGAGTTTCTTTCCTACTTTTGCAACATGAATGTTTATTATTATAAGTATAACAATAATTTAAATGAACAAAACACTGCCTTGATCTATAAAACATAAACGGCAACATTAATTATTTTCAATGATTTCTTTTATTTAAATCTGTAATTTCTCGTTCTGTTCGTCGCATAACTATGCTCCAAAATGATCTTTTTTAAAATGTTTATAATAAATAATAAAGAGAAAGGAAGTTGTAAACCAGGTGATTGGATAAGAAATAACAACACCTTTTAATGTTGGATAATGAGGAGAAATAAAGGTTACCCAAGCAACACGCAAAACACAAATACCAAGACAGACAAAAAGCATTGGTTTAAAAGATTCTCCACAACCTCTCATTGTTCCAGAAAAAATTTCTACACAACAGTAAGAAAAATAGAAAGGCATTAAAAAGAGTATTAAACTTTGACATTGATTAGTGATGGCTGGATCAGATGAAAAGAGTTTTGTAATATAACTTCCCCCAAAGCATAAGATCACACTTAAAGAAACTGCCATTGTTAAGGCAATCGCTAAAGCTGTTTTCGCTCCTTTTTGAATACGATCATAAAGATGAGCACCATAGTTTTGTCCTACAAAAGTTGTAATTGCGGCACCAATGGCTGCCATAGCCATCCAAAATAAAGCATCAATCTTTACATAGACTGACCATGAAGCAATCGTTTGTGTTCCAAAAGCATTAATATGTGTTTGTAAGACGATATTGGCGATACTATACATTGTTGATTGAATTCCTGCAGGAGCTCCAATTTGGACAATTTTCTTTAATACAGGTAAATGAAATTTAATTTTTGATAATGTAAGTTGATAAACATCTTTAGAAAACATTAGTTGAATTGTGACTAAAATAGCACATACTGTTTGAGCAATAAAAGTCGCAATCGCTGCCCCAGCAATACCTTTATGTAAAATAACAACTAAAACAAAATCAAAAACAACATTAACAATACTACAAATAATTAAATAATAAAGTGGTCTTTTACTATCTCCTACAGCTCTTAAAATTCCTGAACCAATATTATAAATAGCTCCAGGAATCATCCCTAAAAAGTAAAGTCTCATATAAAGACTGGCATCATTTAAAATATCATGAGGAACACCTATTGCATCTAAACATTGATAAGAAAAGAATAAACCAAAAAGCATCATGATAATTCCACTAACAATAGCAAGCATATATGAAGTATGGACTGCTTGATGTATCTTATCTTTATTATGAGCTCCATAATATTGAGCAATAACAACAGAAGCTCCAGTTGATAAACCAACATAGAAGTTAACAACTAAGTTTGTCAAATTCCCTGTTGAACCAACAGCAGCAAGAGCATTTGTCCCACAAGCTTGACCAACAATAATGGTATCAACGGTATTATATAGTTGTTGAAAAAAGCTTCCAATTAATATTGGAAAAAAGAAAAAAAGTAATTGTTTCCAAATAACTCCCTTAGTAAAATCTTGTGTTTTATTCATAGATCCCCCTCCTATAATAAAAAACACCCAAAGGTGCATCACTTGGAATAATGGTATCACATAATTTTTGATAAAACAACCAAAGAAGAAACATGAAAAAGTAAAATAAAGTTCATACTTCTTATTTATGATAATACACGAAAGGAGGAACAAGAACTTACTTAAACAAAACTTAATTATAAACTTCCCTTTTTAAAAAAGATAATAATAGATAAAAAAACAGATTCTCCCCTCCCTTTTGAATCTGTTTTTTGTTGTTTCTATATAATGAAAATGATAAGGTAGATAGAGAGAGGTACAAATCTATGTTATTTAAAGATAAATTAAAAGAACCTGTTATTTATAAAGGGAGTAATAAGGCAATAAATGAACTAAATCAAATACAAGAATATTTAAAAACACATACAAGTAAAGAATTAGAAAAGAAAGCAAGACTTATTCAGTATGGTATTGAAGGAGAAGAGAATATTTTATTTGAATTAAAGAATAGTCATTTTCCAATGTATGTTTTACATGATATTTATATGGTAGATCATGATTTAAGTGCACAAATTGATTACATTATTATTACGCCATCAATGGTTTATTTTATTGAATGTAAAAATCTTATAGGGACAATCATGATCGATTCTATGGGAAATTTTACAAGAGAGTATACTTATAATGGAAAAATAATTAAAGAAGGTATTTATTCACCCATAACACAAAATCAAAGACATTTAGAGTTATATAAAATGTTACGTGAAAAGGATAAAGGATCAGTAATGAAATTTCTTTATGATAAGACCTTTTCAAGTGGTTTTAAATCACTTGTTGTCCTTGCAAATCCAAAGTCTATCTTAAAAAGCCGTTATGCTCCTAAAGAAATCAAAGAAAAAGTTATTAAAGCAGACCAGCTTATAGATTATATAAAGAAACATGAACAAAGTGCTTTTAGAAATCAAAAAGACATGATTGCTATGGCAGATGGACTTTTATCGTATCATCAAAAACAAGAAATACCGCCAATTCAAGAAGAAAATACATTTGAAAGTATAGAAGCTAATAATGATGATCAATTAATTGAGACTTTAAAAAAATATCGTATGAATAAAGCTCAAGAAAAGAATTTACCACCTTATTATATATTTAATGATATTACTTTAAATGAAATCATTACTTATAAACCAACAACAATAGAAGAACTCCTTGCAATAAAAGGATTTGGACCAAAGAAATGTGATTGGTATGGAGAAGATATTTTAGACATAATAAGAAGTTTGTAATGAACTTCTTTTTTAATCCCATAATTTTTGACAAAACAACCAAAGAGAAAACATGAAAAAGTAAAATAAAGTTCATATTTCTTCTTTATGATAATACACGAAAGGAGGAACAAGAACTTACTTAAACAAAACTTAATCATAAATTTCCCTTTTAAAAAAAGATAATAATAGATTAAAAAACAGATTCTCCCCCTCCCTTTTGAATCTGTTTTTTTGTGCAGAATATATAAACAACATTCATTGATTATGGTACAATAAATAAAAGAACATTTTGAATATAAAAGTAAATTAAAATGAAATAATTTTTGTATGAATAAAGTTTTAAAAAGATACAAAAATCGCAAATTCTAATGACTATAATAGGAGATGTTAATAAGAAAAAATGATGAAGTTAGAGTTTTAAACATGATATTATTTTAAAGATGGGAGAAGAAAGTATGAGTAAAAAAACAGTTCAAAAAAGTAAGAAAAGAACAACAAGAGCCAATAAAAAAAGAACAACGGGTGTAAAGGCCAATACGGTTGTTAAATCGGAACCAGTTACCAGTGAAAAGGTAACTGAAGTCAAACCAGTAGAAGTACCAAAAAAAGTTGATACTGTTGAATCAACACCAAAGACAACTGTTCAACCAAAAGAAACAAGTGAAAAAGTTGTTGCTGCTGAATCAGCACCAGCTGTAAAAACAGCGCCTGCTAAGAAAGCGACTACTAAAAAGGCTACAGCTGCTAAATCAACAACAGCTACAAGTAAAAAGACAGCTACTGCAAAATCAGAAACCACAACTGAAAAAGTTGCTGCCAAAACAACATCAACTAAAAAAACAGCTTCTACTAAGAAAGCAACTACTAAAAAGACAACAACTGCTAAATCAACAACAGCTACAAGAAAAAAAACAACTACTGCTAAACCAAAATCTGTAAAAAGTGAAACACCTGTTGAGCCTAAACCAACAGAAGTTATTCAAGAAGTTCCTGTTGAAAAATCACAACCAATTGATTTAGGACCTCGTAGAAGTGTTGCTTTTATTGGTTCAGAATGTTATCCATTTGTAAAAACGGGTGGATTAGGGGATGTTATGTCAGCTCTTCCAAAGAGTTTAGCTAAATTAAATATGGATGTTAAAGTTATTATTCCTAGATATAAATGTATTCCTCAAAAGTTCCAAGAAAAGATGGAATATAAAGGATCATTTTATATGGATCTATGTGCAGATGGAAAACCATATTATGTAGGTATTATGGAATATCAAGAAGATGGTGTTGTTTATGATTTTATCGATAATGATGAATTTTTCTCATGGGGAAATCCATATACGAATCTTATTGATGATATTCCTAAGTTCTGTTATTTTAGTAAAGCAGCTCTTGCGGCACTTAATTATTTAAATTGGACACCAGATATTGTACATTGTCATGATTGGCAAGCAGCTTTAGTTCCTCTTTATTTAAGAACAAGCTTTAAAGATACAAATGTAGGACGTGCAGGTGCTGTTCTTACAATTCATAACTTAAGATTCCAAGGTATCTATGATCGAAAAACAATTCAATATTGGTCAGATCTTCCTGATTATGTCTTCAATAAAGATTGTATGACACAAAATTGGTTAGATGCGAATATGTTAAAAGGTGGTATCACTTATTGTAATAAATTAACAACAGTAAGTAATACGTATGCTGGAGAAATTCAAACAGAAGAGTATGGTGAAGGTCTTGAAGAACATTTAAGATATCATAGTAGTAAGATTTTAGGAATTGTTAATGGTATTGACACAGATATTTGGAATCCAGCAACAGATAAACTTTTAGCTGCTCAATATGATAGCCAATCTGTTATCAAGAATAAAAAAGCGAATAAAAAAGCACTTCAAGAATCCTTAGGATTAGAAGTTGATGATCATAAAATTGTTATTGGACTTATTTCGCGTCTTACAAATCAAAAAGGCCTTGATCTTGTTAATGATGTTATTCCAAGTATTATGGATGAACATACACAAGTTGTTGTTTTAGGTACAGGGGATGCGATGTATGAAGATGCTTTCCGTTATTATGAAAATAAATATAAAGGAAACTTCTGTGCATATATTGCCTACAATGAAAATGTCGCTCACAATATTTATGCAGGATGCGATGCTTTACTGGTACCATCAAGATTTGAACCTTGTGGACTTACACAACTTATTAGTATGAGATATGGTTCTATCCCAATTGTAAGAGAAACAGGTGGACTTAAAGATACTGTTCAACCTTATAATCTATTTGATAATACAGGTAATGGCTTTACCTTTGATCGTTATGAAAGTGGACTTCTTTATGATGCAATTAATCGTGCTAAAACACTTTATTTTGAAAATAGAAAATCTTGGGATGAAATGGTTGTTCGCGATATGAATAAAGATGTTTCTTGGCAACAAAGCGCAAAACAATACAAAGATATGTATGTAGAATTAACACCAAAATATTAAAGCAATTTAAAAATGCAATGTTATTTAACGTTGCATTTTTTTATTCCATAATTTTTGACAAAACAAACAAGAAAGAAACATGAAAAAGTTAAATAAAATTCATAAAACTTATCTATGATAATACCCGAAAGGAGGAACAAGAACTTACTTAAACTCAAAACTTAATTATCAATTTCCCTTTTTAAAAAATAATAATAGATAATAGTAATAAGCAGATCTTTTCCCTTCCCTTGGATCTGTTTTTTTGTTGTAACAATAAAAATTGCATTGTAACAATCTAATTGTTACAATGCAAAAACTGATGTTACAATATTAAAATACCAATAAAATCAAATGATACACAACAAAAGAGGCAAGCCAAGCAATAAGGCATTGTCCAAAGACAACAATCAATGCCCATTTACCATTAAGTTCTCTTTTGATTGCAGCAATCGCTGCAATACAAGGTGTATAAAGTAAACAGAAAATAAGTAAAGATAAAGCAGCTGGTGTTGTAAGTGACATCAACAATGATTGGGTTGAACCATAAAGAATAGATAATGTCGAAACAACACTTTCCTTTGCCATAAATCCTGAAATAAGGGCTGTTGAAATGCGCCAGTCACCAAATCCTAATGGATTAAAGATTGGAGCAATATATCCTGCGAGAATAGCAAGAATACTATCTTTAGATTCAGTTACAATATTAAATCTTAAATCAAATGTTTGTAAGAACCAAATAACGATGGTTGCGACAAAGATGACAGTAAAAGCGCGTTGTAAGAAATCTTTAGCTTTTTCCCATAATAATTGACAGACGTTTTTAGCACCCGGCATACGGTAGTTTGGAAGTTCCATGACAAAAGGAACAGGTTCACCTTTAAAAAGGGATCCTTTTAAAATCAAAGCAAAGATAATACCTGTTAAAATACCAAAAACATATAAGAAAATCATTACCAAAGCACCTTTGCCTGGAAAAAAGACAGAGGTAAAGAAAGCATAAATTGGTAGTTTTGCTGAACATGACATAAATGGTGTAAGAATAATTGTCATTTGTCGATCTCTTCTTGATGAAAGTGTACGACTAGCCATAACACCAGGAACAGTACAACCAAAGCCAATCAACATTGGAACAATACTTCTTCCTGAAAGACCAATTTTTCTAAGAAGTTTATCCATAATAAAAGCAACACGAGCCATATAACCACTATCTTCTAAAATAGATAAGAAGAAAAATAAAGTAACAATAATTGGTAAGAAGCTTAAAACAGTTCCTACCCCATTAAAAATCCCATCAATAATCAAAGAATGTAAAGCTACATTGATTTGTGCTTGGGTTAGAAGAGTATCAACATAATTTGTTACAATAGATACACCATTTTCCAGGATACCTTGTAAAAAAGAACCAATAACATTAAAGGTCAAAAAGAAAACGATACCCATAATTCCAATAAATGCGGGAATACCTGTATATTTTCCAGTTAAAAATTGATCAATTTTCTGACTTCTTAATCTTTCTTTACTTTCATGAGGTTTCTTCACAGTTTGTCTACAAATATTAATGATTGAATGAAAACGATCACTGGCAATAGCAGCTGAACAATCAAAACTACTTTCTTCTTCAAGTTGTTTACGAATGTGTTCTAAAATTTCCTTTTCATTTTGACTTAAATCAAGTTGTTCTAATAAAAGAGAATCATTTTCTGCAAGTTTACTTGCTGCAAAACGTAAAGGAATTCTTGCTTTTTTTGCATGATCTTCAATAAGATGTTCAATTGCATTAATACAACGATCAAGAGCTTGATTATCAAAATGTTGTAAAAATTGAGGTTTTTCTTGATAATAAGCAACATGTAAAACATGACTGACTAATTCATCAATACCTTCTCCTTTAGCGGCTGAAATAGGGACGACAGGAACTCCTAAATGTGCTTCTAATTCATTAATAAGAACGGTTCCCCCATTTCCTGACATTTCATCCATCATATTTAAAGCAACAACCATAGGCATATTGAGTTCTAATAGTTGCATTGTTAAATAAAGATTTCTTTCAATATTTGTTGCATCAACAATATTAATGATTGCTTTTGGTTTTTCTTTTAATAAGAAATTTCTAGTCACGATTTCTTCACTACTATAAGGTGACATTGAATAAATTCCTGGTAGATCCG
Source organism: Faecalibacillus sp. TM498 (assembly GCF_020589955.1). Lineage (NCBI taxonomy): Bacteria > Bacillati > Bacillota > Erysipelotrichia > Erysipelotrichales > Coprobacillaceae > Faecalibacillus > Faecalibacillus sp. TM498. The sequence goes on along the minus strand of NZ_JAJDKB010000002.1, from coordinate 76,721 downwards.
TTATAAGGGTATTTTTGTAGCCTTTAATCACACCATCTTTACGATCAACAGTGACTCCTGGAAAATTACCAACATGTTGATTAGAACCAGTTAGTTGATTAAATAAAGTTGTTTTACCACAGTTTTGATTACCAACTAAGGCAAAAGTAAGTAGATCACTTTCATGATAGATTTGATGATTATTGATTTTATCGTAACTTGATTCACCATACCCTGGATGGTTTTTATTTTTAAGAATAATGTTTTCATTTTTTAATTCTTCTTTTTTAGTAATTTCTTTAACTTCTATTTTTTGAGCATCTTCTTTCCTTAAAGTAAGCTCATAATCATGTATTTTAATTTCAATGGGATCCCCCATTGGTGCATATTTTACCACAGTTACTTCTACACCTTGGATAAGTCCCATATCTAAAAAGTGTTGTCTTAATGCTCCTGTTCCTCCTACAGAGATAATTACAGCACTTTTTCCTATAGCCAAATTATCTAATTTCATATTTTATCCCTTCTCTTTCTTTATAAGGGTAACTTTAAATAATAAGAAAAGCAATAAAATATATAATGTATCCCCCTTTTTTTTACATAATTATTCCATTTTATGGATATACTTTTTCTTTATATTGAAGATGGAGGTAGAAAGTATGATAAAAAACGCACTTTTAAGTTTAAAGAAAAACATAGGAAAAACGATTTTATTATTTGTAATAATTGTCGTTATTACCAATCTCGTCATTGCTGGTTTATCCATTCAATCATCAACACAAAAATCAATGGATCAAATTCGTAGTAGTTTAGGAAATGATGTAACTCTTTCTGTTGATTTTAGAAACATGATGAAAAATAGAGAACCAGGTGCAGCCGTAAGTAATGAGACATCATTAACAACAACCATGGCAGATAGTTTAAAAAATTTAAAGTATGTAGAAAGTTATAATTATCAAATATCTACATCAGCTGATAGTGATTCTATTTCAGCAGTAGAAAATAAATCGGATAATAGTAATAATCAGCAAGATACAAATAAGCCAAATGATCAACCAGAACAAGCTTCAAATCAAGGTGATTTTACAATCAGTGCTAATACTACAATGGAATATTTAGATTCATTTACAAACAGTAATTATACCTTAACAGATGGTCGTTTGCTTACAAGTGATGATGCAAATACAAATAACTGTGTCATTGAAACCAATCTTGCAAGTGATAATGATTTAAGTGTTGGTGATACTTTTACTATTACAACCACAGTTAATGATGAAACAATTATTCAAGAACTTACAATTGTAGGTATTTATGAAATTCAATCAACAAATGAAATTGGTGCTGCCCATTTCAATAATCCAGTAAACACGATTTATACTGATTTATCAGTTGGGCAAACACTTACTGGAAGTAGTGAAAACATTACATCAGCAATTTATTATTTAGATGATCCAGAAAATGCAGAAGCTTTTGTAGAACTTGCGAAAAAGAAAAGTGATATTGATTTTGATACATTCTCATTAGATGCCAATGATCGTCTTTATCAACAAAATGCTTCTTCTCTTGAAAGTATGCAATCATTCGCAAAGATGTTTGTATGGATCGTAGTGATTGCTGGTAGTGCAATTCTTTGTTTAATTTTAGCTCTAACAATTAGAAATAGATATTATGAAATTGGTGTTCTTTTATCACTTGGACAAAGTAAAGTTAAAATTATTGCTCAACAACTTATTGAAATAGGATTAATTGCAGTAGTTGCTTTTGTGATTTCTTTAGGTACAGGACAATTAACATCTCGTTATATGGGTAATATGTTAGAAAGTGGTTCTTCTTCAAATGCCATGCAAATGGATCAAAAAGGTGAACAACCAAATGATAATCAACAAAAAACTAATACACAAACAAAAGAAAATTTCCTAGGAAATATGATGGAAGGACCATCAAATCAAGAATTAGATGTTTCAATTACAGGTGAAAATGTCGTTCAACTTGCCGGTGTTACAACAGCAATCTGTATTGTTTCTATTGCTGTACCTGCAGCCTATGTATTAAGACTTACACCTAGACAAATCTTATCTAGAAAGGAAGGTTAAGATGGAAAAGTTATTAGAATTAGAAAATGTAAACTATAGTTATCAAGATGGTAAAGAAAAAAATAAAATTTTAGAACATGCTTCTTATTCATTTGAAAAAGGTAAAATATATGCTGTTGTTGGTGCAAGTGGAAGTGGGAAAACAACAACTCTTTCACTTTCATCTGGTTTAGATAAACCAGATGAAGGAAAAGTCTTATTCAAAGGAAAAGATATTCAAGAAATAGGTTTAAATAAATATCGTCGAGAAGATATCTCTATTGTCTTTCAATCATATAACCTCATTTACTATATGAATGCTTTAGAAAATGTTATGTCTGCTTTAGAAATTGCAGGGATCAAAAGAAAAGATAAAAAAGAATATTGTTTATCTATTCTTGAACAACTTGGACTTTCCAAAGATGAATGTAAAAGAGATATTCGACAACTATCTGGAGGACAACAGCAAAGAGTTGCGATTGCACGTGCTATTGCAAGAGAAGTCGATTTGATCCTTTGTGATGAACCCACAGGTAACCTTGATGAAAAGAATTCAATAGAGATCATGAATACTTTCTTAGATTTAGCACATATTCATCATAAATGTGTTATTTTGGTAACCCATTCACCTACTCTAGCAAAGATGTGTGATGTATCTTTAAGAATTAAAGAAGGGAAAATAGAAGAGGCTGTAACAAAATAAAATAAACAGCTAAAAATAGAAAAAGAATATTTTGAAGAATAATTTAAAAGTGGTAGTTTTTCTATCGCTTTTTTGTATTTTTAATCGCAAAAGTATAAGAAAATAAAAAGTTCTGCGGTTTGAAATCGCAAAACTTTACAAAATAGGTGAATCTGGCGAATATATTCTTTAAAAAATATTAAGAATTTTCTTCCCTTCTTTTTAATAATTCTTTGTTATTTTAAATAAGGATGAAAATGAAACAAAAGTGGACCCCATGTCCATTTCATTATAAACGTAATCCTTTAATATCTTTAATACGTGAGAGAATAATATTACAACTACAACTAGTAACCCCTGGTAATGTATCAATAGTAGTATGTAAGAAATGTTCCATTTCACTATTAGAAGCAGCAACAGCATGTACATGTAATTTGTTTTTTCCTGTAACACGATAAATTTGAGTAACAATATTATTTTGGTTTAATATGTCTATAACATCAGTAAACGAATTTGACAATGTTTCAATTTCAAAATAGCAAGATATAGCGCCACTGATTTTTTGAGGATTGATAATTGTTGTATATTCTTCAATAACCCCTTTTTTTTCTAATGCTTGAATTCTAGCTTTTACAGCAACTCTAGAAATCCCTACCTCTTTTCCAATATCAGAGTAAGAAAGACGTGCATTTTTTATTAATAATTGAACAATTTTTTGATCTAATTCATCAAGTCCATTTAAATACATAATCATTCCTCCGTTAATCATTTATTTAATACTATCATGCTCCGTATTATAAGTAAATCTTTTAAAAATTAGAGATATTGACTGAAAATAAATAATTGATTATAATTCTTACGAAACGTAAGATAAATATTACGAAAGGAATACAAAAAGATGAATAGAGATTTAACAAAAGGTTCAGTTTTAAAGTCAATGCTTCTTTTTTCAATTCCAATGATTTTAGGTGATTTACTTCAACAATGTTATAACATTGTTGATACATTGATTGTTGGTCAATTTCTCGGTAAAAATGCTCTAGCAAGTGTTGGCTCATCGTTTACCTTAATGACATTTATAACATCTATAATCCTTGGTTTATGTATGGGAAGTGGAGCGTTGTTTTCAATTAGATATGGACAAAAAGATGAAAAAGGATTACGGGAAGATGTATGTGCATCATTTTTCTTTATTGCACTCATCACGTTTATACTAACAGTAATATCTTATATTTTTCTTAATCAGCTTTCTGTTTTTTTACATGTTCCGCATGAAGTGTGGGGAGATATGAAAGGCTATCTTATTGTTATTTTTATAGGAATACCAGCTATTTTTTTATATAACTATTTTGCTTCTTATTTAAGAGCTATTGGTAATTCAATGATTCCACTTATATTTCTAGCTATTTCAGCAATACTTAATATTGTATTAGATTTATTTTTTGTAATTGTATTAAAATTAGGAGTTGAAGGTGCAGCTATTGCTACGGTGATTTCCCAATATCTTTCAGGTATTGGCATCAGTATTTACTCACTTATAAAAAATATACAAGTACGAGCAATTATGAAATTACAATATTTTCATTTAAAGAGGGTTCATAAAGTGATTTCGTTTTCAGTTCTTACATGTATTCAACAATCAGTAATGAATTTAGGTATTTTAATGGTACAAGGGTTAGTGAATAGTTTTGGAACTGTAGTTATGGCAGCATTTGCTGCTGCTGTTAAAATAGATGCTTTTGCATATATGCCAGTACAAGATTTTGGAAATGCATTTTCTACTTTTATTGCTCAAAACTATGGTGCAAAAGAAAAAATGCGTATTCAATCAGGATTAAAATCAGCAGTTTGTCTTTCTATGGGATTTTGCATAATTATTTCAACTATTGTATATATTTTTGCTAAAGATTTAATGACTATTTTTATAGATGCAAAAGAAACAGAAATTATTATGGAAGGTGTCAAGTATTTAAAAATTGAAGGTGCCTTTTATTGTGGAATTGGTTGTTTGTTTTTGTTGTATGGTTTGTATCGTGCTTTAGGTAAACCTGGTATGAGTGTCGTTCTTACAATATTTTCTTTAGGGACACGAGTTGTGTTAGCTTATGTTTTATCAGCAATTCCAGCGATTGGTGTTACTGGTATTTGGTGGTCTGTTCCTATTGGATGGGCACTTGCAGATTTAATAGGATTAATTTATTATAGGTGTAAAAAAAAGGAATTGCTTTCTTTTAATATTTAGGGGATTATTTATGAACAACAAATGTGTTTTATTAAATGCTAAAAAAAATGAATTTTGATAGAAAATTAGATTTATCAATACTATCATCTGATTTAACAGTATACGATGATACGACAATTTCCAGATTCTGTAAAATTAATTTGTGAAGCTGGAACAGGTTATAACAATATAGATCTTGATGCGGCAAAGGAAAAGAAAATTACTGTTTGTAATATTCCATCTTATAGTTCAAAGCGTGTTGCTCATACTGCAATCATGATAACTTTATTCATAATTTACAAGTCCCTCATGTTGAAGTTAATGGTAAAACGTTAGGTGTTGTAGGAGTTGGGCATATTGGGAAAAATGTGATTAAAATTGCACAGGCGTTAGATATTGTTAAAAAATGGCTTGCTCAAGGGCGTGAGTTAGATAAAGATTACTTAGCAAAAGATCTTGGTAACTACATAAAAACGCTTGAGCACAGTTGAAACCTTGGTTATGTAATTCTCTTACTTTTTCTTCTCTTTGACTCATCACCCTCACCTCACATCCATTAGTTTATTGATTTTAAAAAGTTTTGAAATATAAAAAAATGTAAACGGAGAGACATTTACATTTTCTAATTTATTATTTAATTTTTTTGTAAATAGAATTTACATCAAACACAAATACATAAAATAAAGTCCATAACATAAAAGCATAATGATTCCACAAGGTTTCCTTAATTCTTGATGTTTCATTGTACCAAACCAGAGAACTAATCCAGCTATTACTGCAATCATAGAATCGATCATAAACTTACTTTCAAAAGGAACACTACAAATAAGAGATGTTGTTCCAATAACAAAAAGAATATTAAAAATATTGCTTCCTACAATATTGCCTATCGCAATTCCTGCATTACCACGTTTTGCAGCTGTTACTGAAGTGACGAGTTCAGGAAGTGATGTTCCAAAAGCAACAATTGTTAAACCAATAAATCGTTCACTCATACCAAAATAACGAGCAATGGCACTGGCCCCACTTACCGCAAAGTCACTTCCTTTAACAACAAGGATTCCTCCAATGAGAATAAAGAGAAGACATTTCCAAACGGGAATATCTTTTTCTTCTTCTTGAGTTTCACTATTTCTTGCCATGATAAATAGATAAACAAGATAAGCAATAAAAAGAATCCAAAGGAAAACACCTTCAATAAAATTAATTTTCATATTTGTCATACCAAAGATCATGAGGATGATTGTTATAAAAATCATAAAGGGAATTTCATAACGGATGGTTGATTTTTGTATTTTTACATTGGTGATCAAGGCTGTAATACCTAAAATAATAAAAATATTTAAGATATTACTACCTACCACATTTCCAATAGTAATCCCTGCATTTTGTTGCATGGCAGCCGTAATACTTACAGCAGCTTCAGGCATACTTGTTCCCATAGCAACAATTGTAAGACCAATGATTAGTTGGGGAATACCCATTTTTCTAGCAATACTTGCCGCCCCGTCTACAAACCAATCAGCTCCTTTTACTAGAAAAATAAAACCTACTAATAAAATAATAATTTGTTGAATCATAACGATTACTCCTTCCTTTTATTTTGCAGTAGGTATAAAAAAAGCGGACTCCTACTGCATTGCAGTAAAAGTCTCGCTATTCAATCACTTTCCGAGTTATAAATTTTATAACTGTACTGACGAAGAAGTGAACCAAGTGCTTGGCAAGCTACTCCCTTTTATGAAATTTATTCTATCAAATAATATTTATTTAAGCAACTTTAAATTAATTTTAAATATTTAAAGGCATTGTATAAACCATCTTCATTTACATCATCAGTAATATAATCAGCGGCTTCTTTAATTTCAGAACCACCATTACCCATCGCAACATTATAAGCGCAACATTCAAACATCGACAAGTCAATTTTAGCATCACCAAAAGAAATCGTATCTTTAGGATCAGCATGTAAATAATCTAATAGGACTTCAATAGCATGTCTTTTAGTAATACCTGTAGGTCCTAAATCACCAAATAATGCAACTTCTCCTTTACCTCCCCAAGTATTCGCAACTAAATGAGGGAAGTCTACTTTAGAATCTAAATGGTCTTGATATGTTCTTAAAATGAAACTGATTTTATTAACATCGTCACGGTATAACTCATCTCCTTGTAAATGAATGAAACCATTAATAAAATGTTGAGCAGAACTTTTGGCATTCTCTAAGCTTGCTCCTTTACCTTTGGCGTATTTTACCATGGTTTTAGGTCCTTGTTCTAACATATAATCATTACAATACATACCACTATTAGCTTCTAAATAAAAACCAATATGTCTTTCATTACACCAATCAACAATATTTTTTACATCTTCTTTAGACAAACCTTGATGCATTACAACATGATTATTATCTTCAACATAAGCACCATTTCCACCAATCATTCCATCTAAATCACATAAATTTCTTTGTAAGATTTCTGCTTTTGAACATCCTGTACAAATATAAACTTTATGGCCATTAGCTCTAGCTTGATCAACAGCTTTTGCAGCTGAAGCAGGTAATTTTGCTTCATAATCAATTAATGTTCCATCGACATCTAAAAATACAATTTTACTCATACCTTTCTCCTTTTTATATTAATTTTAAATATTTAAAAGCATTATAAAGTCCGTCTTCATTTACATCATTGGTAATATAATCAGCGGCTTCTTTGATTTCTGGTCCGCCATTACCCATCGCGACATTGAAACCACAACATTCAAACATAGACAAATCTACTTTGGCATCACCAAAAGAAATGGTATCTTCTTTATCCACTTTTAAATAATCCAACAACACTTCAATGGCATGTTTTTTTATTAATTCCTGTAGGACCTAAGTCACTAAATAAAGCAAGGTCTCCTTTATCTCCCCAAGTATTATGTGCTAAATGAGGAAAGGCAGTAATTGCATCTAAATGATCTTGATCATCACGAATAATAAAGTCTATTTTATTAACATCTTCACGATAAAATTCATCTCCATGAATTAATGTAAAAGAATCAATAAAACTTTTTGCCTTTTCTGTTGCATTTGAAAGATCTGCACCTTTACCTTGACCGTATTTAATCATTACAGCTGGTCCATCTTTAATCATTTGATCATTACAATAAACCCCACTATTTGTTTCTAAGTAAAAAGCAAGATTTCTTTCTTGACACCAATGAACCACCTTTTTTACTTCTTCTAAAGGCATTGCTTGATGCATAATAACATGATCATGATCTTCTACATAAGTACCATTTTCTAAAATCATCCCATCTAACTCACATAGATTTCTTTGTAAGATTTCATCTTTAGAACAACCTGTACAAATATAGACTTTATGGCCATGAACTCTGTCTTAATCAACAGCTTTTCTTGCTGAATCAGGTAACTTTGTTTCATAGACAATTAAAGTTCCATCAACATCTAAAAATACAATTTTACTCATAACGCTCTCCTTTGTATATATTCTATTGTACTAAAAGAAGAACATAAAATATAGTTTTTTCATTATTAGATAGAAATAAAAATATGCCTTAATAAGTATGATATCTAACATGAATTGGCAAATAAGATTACCAAAGATAGAAGAGCGTTAATCCTTAATAAGTATGATATCTAACAAAAAATCAATTAAAAACTTTATGAACAAACCTATTGCGTTAATCCTTAATAAGTATGATATCTAACAAGATATTTTAGATAGGTATGAGGTGATTGAAAATGGCGTTAATCCTTAATAAGTATGATATCTAACTTGAAAGCTGCAGGTATTAGAGCAATCAAAACAGTAGCGCGTTAATCCTTAATAAGTATGATATCTAACGAGAGAATGTTGAGATTAATAAATATATCACATAAAGGCGTTAATCCTTAATAAGTATGATATCTAACAAGTGTAGAGGACGTGTTTAGAAATGGAAAATAAATCAAGCGTTAATCCTTAATAAGTATGATATCTAACTGAATTATTGAAATATTATATTGAACATGGTTATCAATAGCGTTAATCCTTAATAAGTATGATATCTAACACGAAATAATTAGCGAAAAATTAATCAAGAACCATTAGCGTTAATCCTTAATAAGTATGATATCTAACATATTCAAAAGGCGACAAATGAATTGTCTGATAAAAGCGTTAATCCTTAATAAGTATGATATCTAACTGGAATAATCGAAAATGTAACTGACCATGATTATATTAGCGTTAATCCTTAATAAGTATGATATCTAACGCTTTTCTTATCATTATCGCATACCCTCGCGATAATGGCGTTAATCCTTAATAAGTATGATATCTAACTCGTGAATCGAATACATTTAAAGCAATCAATAGAGATTGGCGTTAATCCTTAATAAGTATGATATCTAACTTAAATGACAAAATTGTCGAATTAAATCATTTTCCTGCGTTAATCCTTAATAAGTATGATATCTAACAGAAAGATGATCTATACGTTGAGATTAGATAAGGAGAAAGGCGTTAATCCTTAATAAGTATGATATCTAACAGAAAGAATTGAAAATAGACAATCATATTATGAAAATGGCGTTAATCCTTAATAAGTATGATATCTAACAAATAGATAACATAATTATAATCCTCATGTTACCTATTGCGTTAATCCTTAATAAGTATGATATCTAACAAGAAATTTGAAGAACAAGTTGAAGCACAATTCAATGCTTGCGTTAATCCTTAATAAGTATGATATCTAACAAGAAATACAAAGAAGCTTTAGAAAACTTCATAGAAGAGCGTTAATCCTTAATAAGTATGATATCTAACAGTTTATTAAGAAAGGAAAATATAAAAATGATTAAATTGGCGTTAATCCTTAATAAGTATGATATCTAACGTAAAAATCATTATATCAGATTAGCAGTTCAAGTATTGCGTTAATCCTTAATAAGTATGATATCTAACTGTTATTATTGAGATTGATAGAGAATACCAAAAAATAAGCGTTAATCCTTAATAAGTATGATATCTAACAATGAAATATTAACATATTTAATGAATAATATAAATTGATTTGTTAATATACTAAAAATATGTAAAAATAAGAAGAAAAATGATTAAAAATATCGACTATCTATCAAAAATATAAGTTTTTTGTAATAGAATTCTTATAGTAATTAGGGGATAGTCGATATTAATCTATTATGAAACGTGTTTTATCAATAGATTTACCGATTTCTTGTTTCTTAATCATTTTAGAATTATATGAATAATAGATTGCAACATGATCATCATCTGTAATGATTTTTTCTAACTCTTTAGTTAATTTTTTATATGTTGCTGGTGTAAGTTCACCTTCAAATACAGATTCCTGAACATGAAAAAGATATCTTCTTAACAACTTCATAAACTTTGGACAGTTCTTGCTTTTTACATCATAAGTACAAATTATATACATTTTACCACTTCATAATATATGGTTTGTAATCATTTGATTCATTAGCGATGTAATTAGAAAGCAAGTGAACTTCACGAGATATAAGATTTCTATATGAATAGTATCTATTATTTATTTTGATTGTTTTCAAAAGATAATTTTCATATTTTTCAACAAAGAATTTAACACCTTCTTTGTTGAGATAACATCTATCACTTTTGTAATCAAAATATTCATCTTTTAATAATTTATGTCTACAAAGACTAAGAACAAGTCTATCAACCAATACTGGTTTTAATATATCGGCTAAATCAAATTGTAAAGATTCACTACATTTAGTTAAACTGTGAACAAATGAAATTTGTGAGTAAAGACGACTCCTATCTGTAACAGATATATAATTAGCATAAAGTAAAGAATATCCATAGCTCAATAAAGCATTTATCTCATTTTGAGGAGGATTCTTTGTTCTTTTTATAAAATGATACTTTTCTTTTTCTAGAATAATATCAAAACTATTAAAATATATTTTCTTTGCTTGAGCTTCTAATAATAGAAGCTCATTTACGGATTTATTTTTACATTCTTTGATAATAGATTCTATTTCAATAATATTGTCTAGTAAAGGAAACAGTTTTTTATTATAATATTTCAACAGTGCTAAACAATTTTTTAATGATGAGATAATCATAGTTCTTGCTATATGATTTCGTATCATTTCATTTTCAAAAGCATAAATTTGATTGATTAATATTTTTCCATCTAGATATTGTTTAGGTGTAAATTTTCCAATATATTGACCATAAAAATTAAAAAATAAAATAACTATATTATGTTTATTTAATAATGATAAAGTACGTTTATTTATTGAAATTTCTCCAAAACAAATAAGCGTATCTATTTGTTCAATAGGAATGTAATTTACATAATCTTTTTTATCTTTTAATATTAAGGAATAATCTTTACATAGTAATCGACCACTTTTATAAAGATATATTACTTTTTTCATGAGCAATATCTATCATGCCAAAACCACATGAATTCTTACTTGAAAGCCCACAGTTATAAATAAGTGATAATGTTTCAAAATTTGTTTCAATTTCTAATTTTGTCATAAAACATTCATAGAAGCAGTTTTTAAATTTCATCATTCTTCTTTTTTCATATATTATATAATCAATTTTAAATACTAATTCTTTTATTGGATAATGGTAAGCAAGGCACTTATCTTGAATATTGTTAATAATAAAATTAAGACTTTCTTTATCTGAAGGTCTGTAATATGTTGAATAATTATCTTTTGTTGAATAGATAAGCATAGGGGATAATGTTTCAATGCATATTTTTTTTGTTCCAATAAAAGGTTGTAAATTAAGAATAGATATATTTTTAATTTTTACTTGTTGTTTATTAATTAATAATGAATCATTTAAAAGAAGTGTTTTATATACATGTTTTAAAAATTCTTCATCTAAAGAACTAATATAGAAATAAAAATCACTATCAAAAATTAAATATTTGTTTTCAATTTTATATTTTCCAAATAGTTGACTAAATGTAAAACATTTAAATATTTTTTTATCATAATGATATCCATCATTATGATAAAAATCTCCTAATTTATCCTTAGATAATAATGAATAAATAACACCTTGTAGAATGCTTTGATAACTCATAGGAACCTTAAAATTATTATAAGATAATTGTATTTTAAGTCTCAAGTTTTCCACCTCCTATAAAATTGAAATTTCCAATGCCGATATATAAAATATCTAATGGTATATTAATGTTTTCATTAAATAATATTTGATATGTAAATCCTCTAGGTACTATTTTCTTTGTTTTAAATTGAATACCTTCTTGTTGACTATGCTTAATATTTTTAATATCTATCATACAATTAGATAAATTATTGTATTGAGTTAAATAACGTTTGTTGTAATAATTGATCATTTGATTATATTCATCAATAAAATCAGTCGTTTTAATGCAAGAAGAAATCATCATATGATTTAAACTGATATTTTTTTGATTACAATCTATCATGTTTATATTTTTTAAATAAAAGAAATATCCTTGAATTTTTTGATTAAGATAGGATTGAAAAAAGAGTTTAAGATAATTTATATGTTTAGTATCTTCACCAATTATAAAAAATGATATTTTTAATATTCCTTCTTTTTGAAAAATAGCTTGTGTAAAAATAGAATTTTCTATTAAAATATTAGGATAATATTTAAAATTTTCCCCAGTGCAATGATAATAATAACACTCTTTAGAAAGAGGACAGGAGCAACATTTTTGGTCTACTACAAAACAATTCAATTTATATAAAAAGTTGATATATTGTTTATAGATAAATAAATTAATATTTTGATAAAAAAGTGCTCCTTGTGGTAAAATAAGCTCTATTTCAATTTTCTTCATAGGGTTCAACCTTAATAAATCCTGGTAGATAACATTCACTATCATATTTAAAAATAATTCTTGTTTTAGGCATAGTATCTGCTTTAGGAGAATTCTTTTTCCCTAATCTAATTGGAGCGAATAAGCTGAAATTATTATCATAAAATTCATAAAAATTTTTTTTAATAAATATAGAGATTGATTTATAAAAGTAATTCGTACTATTTCCTATTCGCAAATAACATATATCTTTATTGTCAAAAGATATAGTATTTAAAAAATTTATGATTTGATCTCTTCCTTCAAAATCTGATTCTTTGAAATAATCAAATTGATCTTCAATAAAATATTTTTTATCATCTTTTATTACAGTTCGAAAATAATTTCTACAAGCAATAATTATATTTCTTTTATTAAAAAATATACGTAACTTTTTAATTATTTCTTTGTTGCTATATTTATTTAAAAATACTTTTTGTCTAGTTTGATCTATCATAAATAGATTAGTCTTTTTTTCTTGTAAGTTATCAATACATTCAAATTTACTAAATTCTTGGGATTTTTTATGATTATTATTTTTCATGTTTAAACGATCACTATCACAAAGAATCATAGTATCAAAAAATATATCTTCACAACAAATACAAGAAGAAAATAATTTAAATATCTCTTCAAAATCTTTTCCAAAAAGATAAGACAATAGTTCTTTTTCAAAGTTTTTAGATAAATTTCTATTAAAATTAATAAGAAATTCTTTTATTTTTTCTTTATTATCATTTAATAGATTAAATATAATGGCATTCATAATTGCACCCTTTATACTGCTACCTGGTATATAGGGTTTATTTAATGATTTGACTTGCTCAGTGACATCTTTAGAAAAAGGTTTAAATTTATAAAATAAGAAGTACTGAGGTTTTAATTGATTATAATTTATATAATTATTAAATAGCTTGATAATATCTTTTTTACCATTATTACTAGCATTATCTGGTTGTAATTCTAATAATTTTTGAGGTGGAATAAATTGTAATAAATCTTCTATTCTATAACAATTAAAGTGATCATTTTTATCAGGATGATATAAGAAACAAGCATTTTTATTGCCTGATGATATATGAACAGGTGTTAATATAGATATTTTATAAGTCATGTTTTTAACCTCCTATATAATGTAGCCAATGCCATAGTAGTATAATGGTTTTTTATCAATATTGAATGATAGAATTTTACCTATCCATTCTTTATCTTGTGTTAGTTTTAAATAGCTTCCTTCATTAAATAAATTCATTTTATGAGTTGCTTTATTTATATATGTTTTAGAAGGATGATATTGTTTAGAAATAATTTGATAGTTTGATTCACTTAAATTGATGCATTCATCGAAAACTGATTGAGAAAGCAAAAGTTTATTATTTAAATTAGGTTTTCTTTTTATTTCTTCTATAGAAATTAATTTAAAACTGTTTTTTCCAACAGAGTGGCGAGGTCCAAAACCGAAAAAATGAGAATAAGAAAATATATCTTTTATTTTTTTAATATTTTCATTTGTTTTAACTAATATATAAAATAATCCATTAGTATATATAGTATCATCGTAATACAAAGCATTATCATCCCCTATAGAAGTGTTGTAGTAATCTTTTTTTCTTACATGTGTATTGAGTTGTTTGGTTTGTTCAAATAATATATTTTCACTAGCTTTTTGAAGACAATAGTTTTTAATGTTTATTTTTTTATTAAGTAAATCATCACGCATTTTATTGAAATCAGATTTAATAATATAGTCATTAAAAATAGATTCTGTAGTATAATTTATTTTTTTATAATTTTTTAATGTTTGTAAGTAAGATAATTGATCAATACTTTTTTCTTTTAAAATATTATGATTTATATAATCTATATCAAAAATGTTATAGTGAACCATTGGTAACATATTCAATGGAAACATGGATGAATGTATAAAAAGAGGTTGATTATTAAATGAACTAATATAATTATTTAAAGCTTCTTCTCCTTGTGTATTTACTATAATATTACATATTGCTCCAAAAATAGTTTGAGCATTTGGAATATTGGTAATAGTTGATAATGGTTTAAAAACTAACTTATATTCCTTCATTGTTATTCAACTCTTCCATTTCTATTTGGATACGCCCATATCCTCGTGATCCACTACCACCAATATAATTATAATTAAGTAAATTTACACCAGTTTCTAAGTATTTATAAAGTGTTTGATAATCATCGTTATCAAATTCAAGCAAGTCTATGTAACCAATAAATTTACTACCAGCAGGAACACGTTCAATAAATCGTGGAGCATCAGCCGTCCCTTTAAATCTATTAATTTTATTTTCAGCTTTAATTTCAGTATATGTATGCTCACCTAAATATGTTTGTAATTCGATTTTACTAGATTCTGTTAAAACAGCATCTCTAAAGATAGCTCTAGTCATTTGTGGTATGTCATTTGTATTTGGCTCAAATAAGCTTAATAATTGATTATGCTCAGGCACAGGTTTTAATTCGTTATTTATAAATGTTCCATATTTAAATTCTAAAAGAGAACGAATTTTTCCTTTTAAAGTACTGCCAGGTATATAGGGTTCACCAGTTAGAGGATTTTTAATAACTTGTGAATCTGCACCTCCAATATCAAAAGTATCATCTCCACCAGTTATATGCATTCCTGACAATAATTCAATTTTTAGTTGTATTCTATGAGTCTTTTTTAACATTTTTATTTCTCCTTTTTATTTTGATTTAATACTTTATGGTAAGCAATAATACTTGTAAAAATTTGGTCTAATATTTCAATATCTTTTGGTGATTGAATAGCTTTTTCATTAATATGTTGATAGACAAAATTATATAATTCTTGAAGTCCTTTATTTCTACCTGTGTTATAAGCAGTTAAGGGAACAATGTAATAAAGTTTATTTCTAGCATCAATAAATTTATTTGGATTACGTTTTACGATTGTTACAGATTCTTTTAAGACATTTAGAATTTTTCTTAATTGATGTGGTGCTATATCTCCCATTTTATTTGCTATTTTGTAGGCTATTCCAGTATCAAGAAATATTTCAGCAGGATTAGTGTATTTTTCTGATAATGGGATAGTTATTTTTTCGGGCATATTATTTCTTTCTTTTGGTGGTTTGTTTGGTAATCTATGTTGTTTAGTGTTATAACTCATTTAATTAACCTCCCTTGTAAATAAGATAACGAGTTTCATAATAGTTACTTGTTTGTTAATTTCTTCGTCTGTTTTTAGAGTTGTTAAATCTTGTAATATTTTTTTTCTTAAAGTCTCATGGCTATTATCGATTTGTCTATATAGTGAATATTGAATAATAGGAATTATTGAATAGTATTCATCTAGTGTTTTATTATCCATATGGGACATAATGTTATAAAATCCAGTACGAGATAATGGATTTGTTTTATCATTTAAATAACCACGATAAGTCTCTATTTTATTTAAAATATTTGGTAATTCTTCGAATGAAAAAGTACTGTTCATAATTGTAATAGCATTTTTTGAGCGGTTATCTTTTACATAAGATTTTGAGGCTTCTAATGCATTATCTGCCATTTTAATTCCAAAACGTATAGGTTTTTTAGGATTTTGAATATGTATACCAGCTGATAATGTTATATTAGGATTTTGAACAAATTCTTTAAATTCAATATGTATTTTATTGGCTAATTGTAGAATTCCATAAATTGGTCCTAAAATAACAAGATCATCTCCTCCAGCATAATTAATATAAAAGATGTTTTCGTTTTTATTTTTTAGTTTTTTACTTAAATCAAGGCAAATTTGTTTTAATTTGTATCCAAAGAATAATTCTATAAATCTACTTAAAGTTAAATATTTTGATAAAGAACGTTGTAATGTTACATCATTATTTTTTCCTTGTTTAAGTCCAAAAGCAAAGATTGCTCCAAGATTATCGACATCCATTTTAAGAACTCCTAATTTTTCATCACCATAAGATTTATCTAATGTTTTTGTAATATTTTCAAAATTTAAAATAGTATTATTTTCTTTTGGAACAAGGTTAGCAATAAGTTTGACATTTCCTGCTTCAAAATGATTAACAGCATCTATATAATAAAAGTCATTTTTATTAATTAATTCATGAGGTATTTTTTCAAAAAAGTAAATTTTTATAAAACCTAAATCCATTAAACAATTATTATAATCTAAATTAGAGTATAGGATAGTGAATTTATCGTGTTTTGTGTAATAATCAGATATATTTAGAATGTCTAAGCAATTTTGACATTTATGATCTTTTTTTACATAATTTTGACCACATAATTCACAAATTTCTTTATCTTCTAAATGTTCAACACAGAAATCATTATTAATTAAAGGATAGAATTTTTTTAATTTATATTCCTCTAATTTTGTTTTTAATGCAAGGGCCTTTTCTGTTTTGAAATTACTTAATTCAAACTTATCAACTTTCTCAATTGCGTAAACAACAGATAATGAAGTATTAAATCTTTTATAAAGTTCTTTTGTTATAGTGTTGAATGTATTATGAATGATTTTTTCAGTATCATCTAAATAAGGTAATAAGAGTAATGCTCCTCCACCAGTATTGAAAATGATATTAGCTTGTGTAAGTTTAAATTTATCTAATATTGTATATGTAATGGCATTAGTAATAAGAGTAACAAATGCTGAACGCCCTCTTAAAGATTTAGCAATATTAGTTTTAGTTTTAGATCCTTCGGTAATTTTATAAATAAAACTTTGAATACCAGAGACATCAAATTCTAACATATAAAAGTTATTACAATTATTTTGTGATAAACAGCTTGCAATAGCTGTTGTAAGTTTTAAATGATCAAATAAACTTACAGTTTGATTATTTGTTTCATATGTAGAAGAAGGAATCAAGGTTGTATATTTATAAAGTAAAGAATACATACGATGATATTTATAGGGCGTTGGTTTACCAATTAATAAATTATCGAATTTTATTTCTTCAATAAATTGAGTGAATAGTTTTTTATATTCCTCAATACTTTCAATTGTATTTTGTTCAATATTATTTCTACACGGGTTCATACATTGATCTACGCTAGTTAATTTGAACTTCGAATCATAAATTGTTTGTCCAAAATCTATATTTCCCATAATAGATGATAGTCTAGACGTAATGTATTGATATCTAGTTTTTTTATGATTTTCCTCAAAATCAAAGTTTTCATCATTTCTATCAATTTTAGAAGCAATTCGATCAGCATCACGAATAATACTATCAAATTCATCAACCTCATTAATATGATGTCCACTAGATGCTTTTTCTAGCTGATCATTCAAATGAAGATAATCATGAAAAAATTTTGCAGTATATCCACTATGAATATGTGTATGATAGCCATTTGCATGTATTGGAGTAGATGCAATTTCTTGTGAGTTTAGTAAAGAAATCTTTGTAGTTCTTTGATAAAATTTCCCAATATCATGAAGCAAAGCTGCATAAGCAATATTTAAATTATTCATTTTAGCCCTCCTTTATAAATTTTTCTATACTATCAAGGCATTTTAAAATTATTTTATTTACATCTATATTTTGATCAATTTTCCCACCATGATTAACAACATTTCGTATTTTTATATAAAAGATATTTATATTTTCTTTATCAAGAAGAGAAACATCTTTAGAAAGATTATTATTCTTATTACGAATGTTGACTATATAATCTTTTGAATTTATATTCTTAGATGAATTTCGTATATTTAAAAAGAATAAAAGATCTGTTGATAAGTCATAAAAATCTGATTCTTTAGCAATTTTATTTAATAATTCTTCTTTAAACGATTTACTATCTGGAAAATAATAATAATGCACAAGTTCTTCCCTAATTAGTTGATCTGTAAACGTAATAGCAATTTGTAAAGAATTATGAGCTAATAAAAGTTTAATAAATTTGATTTTTTTAATAGCATCATTTTTTTCTATATAAATATTTGATAATTTCTTTTGTATACTTTTGAGATATGGTGTAAGAAGAATATATTTATCTTTTTCTTTTAATATGGATTGGCAGAAATTATAAATTTGAGAAATAGAATGAACACAGCTATCAAATTCACAATAATCTAGCATGTGATTAAATTGATAAATGCCTTTCATCAAATTATTTATTTTATTATCATTTAAATTGTATAAATATGTATCTGATATCTTTAAAAATTGATCAAATGCCATTAATGATGAAGCAATTTTTGAATTTTCATATTGGTTAATTAAATCAATAATTAATCCTTCATTAGTTTCACGATTATAATTACCATAGAATAGATGCTTTAATTGTTTTTTAGTTGATACTTCTAAATAATTAGATATCATTGTCACTGAAATTGGAATATTTCTAAAACTATGTGTAACATCAATAATAAAATCTTCTTTTAATACTTCATCCATTTTTTGTAGAATTTCTTCAATTTTTACGAATTCATTTATAGTTATAAATTTAATATCTATATTAAATTTAGTTTTTATTTCATTTTTAATGTTTCTAGCACCTAGACTATATGACTTCTCGGTACAAAATACAAATACTTCAGAAATAGCTGATTGAAATTTTTCAATGATAGCGCTCTGAACGTACTTAGAAGCATGAATTTCTTCTTTGTTATCTTCAAAAGAATAAAGCGCCTCTTCATAGCCTTCAGGAAGAGTACCAACTCCTAAAAAAGTAAAGTATTGCATAACTAATCGCCTCCTTATATATTATTATACCATACATAAAACTGTATATTGAAAACACTTTCATATAAATTCTATAGTGATATTTTTAATAAAATACTGAATTAAACAATTAAAAATAAAAAAATTCATTTTTTAAAAGAAATTTTGACTTTTAGTGTCTATATATATACTGAAAGGAGAATTTTATAATGGAAAAGATAAGACCTAGAATTGCCGATTTTAAAAATGATCTTGTATTTAAGTATCTATTATCCAATATGAAAGATGTTCAGTGTTACTATCTATTAAAACTCATCATCGAAGAGATTGCACATATCAAAACTCAAGAAATTACAGTCTTAAACTCTGAACTTAATCCTAATCATATAAGTGATAAAGATATGATTTTGGATGTTCAGGTAAAAACAGAAGATGGTGAACTGATTGATATAGAAATGCAGAATACAAAGTTTTCTAGAGAAATCTATCATCGTTTTCAAGCTTATGAATCTCGCATGCTTGATCATCAAGTCAATCGAGGAGATAAGAAATATAGTGAAAATCTACATAAAGTAGTAACTATTCTTTTTATTGATGATATTGATAAAGACAATCTTGAATTGATAGATGCTTATATGCCTAGAAATAGACATGGATATGTAAGAAAGTTTAATTTAATAGAAAGCTACTTTGTACAACTTCCTTTTATTAAAGTTATTGAAAAAGAAAGAGGAATTAAAAGCTTTAGTAAATCAGAAATCTTAATCTACATCTTATATCAAGGACTTACCCATGATATAATGACCTTAGATAATGAGGTGGTAACAATCATGAAAGATAAACTTGAACAATTCAATGAAGATGAAGGACTTGTTTTAGCAGCAGAGAAAAGACAACTCGTTAAAATTCAACATTACCAAGAAGAACAAAGAATTCGTAAAGAATCATTAGAAGAAGGAAAAGCTGAGGGAGAATTATTAAAAGCTAAAGAAAATACTATTGCGCTTTTTAAAAGTAAATTTCCCCAAGAACATGATGAAATATTAGAAAATTTGACACTTGAAAAATACAATCTAATTTTTGATGCATTAATCAATGATCAGGATTTAGAGAGAATTAAAGAAATTATAAGTCGAGATTAATAAAGCTTGGATTTTATCTATGGTATAATATAAGAATCAGGAGAATTATATATATGAGAAAAGATTTAGGAGATAAAATGCAATTTATGCCTTTACCTGTTTTAATGCTTGCAACATATGATCAAGATGGTAAGGCCAATGTTATGAATGCTGCGTGGGGTGGTGTTTATGATTATAATCAAGTTTATGTATCACTATCTAAACATAAAACAACAGATAATTTAGAATTAAAGAAAGCTTTTACTTTATCTTTTGCGACAAAGAAAACAGAAAAGATTTCTGATTATTTTGGTGTTGTTTCTGGAAATAAAGAAGATAAGATTGAAAAAAGTGGTGTTCATGTAACGCCTTCAAAATATGTAGATGCACCAATTATTGAAGAATATCCACTTACTTTAGAATGTACTGTTGAATCTTTTGAAGATGGAAACTTAATTGGAAATGTTGTGAATGTTTCTATTGATGAAGATTATTTAGATGAAAATGGTAAGATAGATGCAGATAAAATGGAAATTATTGCTTTTGATATGGTCAATAATACGTATCGTGTTTTAGGAGAAAATGTTGGTAAAGCTTTCAAAGATGGTTTTGATTTATAAAAAATAGTGCATCGTTTGATGCACTATTTGTAGTTGTGATAGTAGCGTTCTGGTAAAGGAGCGTGTTTTTTATAGTTTTGAATATATAAAGGAAGATAAATAAGAGCTTCTTTTAAGGTTTGTTGGTAGATTTTATCAAGAATATCATTATATTTTTCCATTTCTTTATTATGATGGTAGTTAATAATTAAACCTTGGAGTTTATGAAAATTGAATGTGAGATGGAAACATCCATAAATAAGCCCCCTTTTTAAAAAGCTAGGGGCTTTTAATAAATGATCAATTCTTTTTAATCCTTTAAGAGCTTTTTTAATATCTAAATAAGATAGTTCAGGGAAAAAGGATTGAATAGTACATATTTCTTTTTCTTTAAAGCGAATATGTTCATAGATTTCTTTATGTAATGGATCTTGATGATTTCTTTTTAAAAGAAGACGATCGTAATCGGATTCTATTTCAAAATGATCCATATTTGTATTTTTAATCATCCTTTTAATATAAGGGTGCATTTGACTATCTAATAAATAATGACAAATAAAACCAAGAATATAAGCAAGTTGTGCTTCACTTTGAATAATATCTTGTGCCTTTTCAAAGAAAGTATTGGCTTTTTCTTGATGCATCTTTCTTGCTATTTTATTCCATCTTTCATAAAAGAAAATATCTGGACCATGAAGACCAATTAAAAAACAATTTTCATTTCTAAGTAATAAATCTTTAATATTTTGATCATCAAGATGTTTATAAACATCTTTACCAAAACAATAATGTGTATATCCAGCAGGCATTAGAGAAGTTCCTTATATTGTTCTTCTTTAAAACCAACAAGAACTTTGTCTTTCGTTTCAAGTATAGGTCTTTTAACAAGCATTCCATTAGTAGAAAGCAGTTCTAATTGTTCTTCTTCACTTAAAGTCGGTAAAATATCTTTTAAATGTTTTTCTTTATAAAGATTACCTGATGTATTAAAGAATCTTTTAAGTGGTAAACCACTCTTTAAATAAAGTGCTTTTAATTCATCTTTATTTAGTTTTTCTTCAACGATATGTCTTTCATCAAACTCAATTTGATGATCCGTTAAGAATTTTTTAGCTTTTTTACATGTAGAACATTTTGGATAACAAATAAATAACATAAATATCCCTCCTGTTTCCATCATATCAAAATTACTGATAAATGAAAAATAATAAGGCTTATTATTGTATACTATTTAAAGATGTGATAAAATCTATTCAAATAAAGATAGAGGCGCAAGATGTTATGAGATTATTATTATTTGATGCAACAAGGTAATGAAGGAGGAGCACTTGCCGAAAGATTGTATCTATTGCATGAGGTATAATCTTGGGTGTCTAGGGAAGACCTATTCAACTGTCATTATCTAAAGGTAATGGGGAGCTATCATTGATAACGAATTTTTTGTTGCAATGATACTCATTGCAATTTTTTATTTGTCACTTTTTATAAGAGGATGAATAAAATATAGGGAGGAAATTATGAACGATATTATTGAAGCTATAAGTTGTGAAAGAGAAATCATTCAACTTAAGTTATTAAATGTACCAAAACATCCTAAAATGATTGCGAAAATCTTTTCTATATTAAAAGATGAAGAAATTAATGTAGACATGATTTCACAAGTTACTGTTGATGATTTTGTTCAAATTGAAATTACATTAGATCAAGAATTCCAATTAAAACTAAATCAAGCAATCATGAAATTAAAAGATGAATTTAAACAAATTCAAATTTATCAAATTAGAAAATACGCTAAAGTTGCTGTTGGGGGAAAATTGGTGGAAACAACACCAGGTTTAGCAGCTGAAGTATTTGATGTCTTAGGACAAGCTAATATTCATTTTTATCAAATTACGACAAGTAAAAGAACAATTTCTTTAGTTATTGATAAAAAGAATTTAGATCAAGCAATTCAATTATTAAAAGAAAGATTTCATATCGAGGAGGATAAATAAATATGACAATTTTTGAAGGAAGTGCAGTTGCACTTGTATTACCAATGTTTGATAACGGAGACATTGATTTTGAAGGATTTAAAAAACAAGTTCAAAGAATGATTGATGGTGGTGTACAAGCTTTACTTGTAAATGGAACAACAGGTGAAACAGCAACCATTACAATTGAAGATGAATTTAAATTATTAGATCTAACATTAGAACTTGCGAAAGGAACAGGGGTTAAAGTTATTTGTGGAGCTGGTTCAAATGATACACAAACAGCTTTAAAGAAAGCACGTTATGCTAAAGAAAAAGGGGCAGATGCGATTCTTGTTGTAACACCTTACTACAATAAAACAAGTCAAAGAGGTTTAATTCAACATTATACAACAATTGCTGATGCTGTTGATATTCCAATGATTTTATACAATGTACCAGGAAGAACAGGATTAAATATTTCAGTTGATACCGTTGTTGAACTTGCTAAACATAAAAATATTCAAGCAATGAAAGATGCCACTGATAATATTGCTTATGCCATGGAAGTCTTAGTGAAAACAGCTGATTTAGACTTTGATTTATATTCAGGATGTGATGATAATATCCTTCCATTTATGGCAGCTGGAGGAAAAGGAGTTATTTCTGTTACTTCTAACTTATATCCAGAAGCGGTAGAAAAATTAACACAATTAATTTTAAAAGGAAATATTAAAGAAGCACAACCATTAGCTTATGCTTTAGATCCTATTTCACGTTTATTATTTATTGATGTAAACCCAATTATGCCTAAAGCAGCTCTTGCTAAAATGGGTGTTTGTGGAGAATGTTTAAGATTACCATTAATTACAACAACAGATGAAAATAAAAAAGCATTATTTGATGCAATGGATGAATTTGAAAAATTGGGGTATTAGGATGAAAGTATTATTATATGGATATGGTTTGATGGGTAAGAAAGTTGCTCATCAATTAAGAGAAAAAGATGAGTTTGATTTAATTGGTGTGGTTTCTTATGAATTTGATGAAAAAGCACCAGAAGCAATGTATAGTAATTTAACAGAAGTCCAAGATCGTGCGGATGTGATTATTGATTTTTCACATCCAAACAATCTTGATGATATTTTAGCTTACGCTAAAAAGAATAAAACAAAAGTTGTTTTCGCAACAACTGGTTTTTCTAAGGAACAATTAGATAAGATTGAAGAAGCTTCTAAAGAAATTGCTATCTTCCAATCTTATAATACAAGCTTTGGAATTCAAATGGTGACAAAAATTTTAAGACAAGTTGCTAAAGAATTCTATGATAATGGTTATGATATTGAAATCTTAGAAAAACATCATAATCAAAAAATTGATGCCCCATCAGGTACAGCAAAACTTTTATATGAAGTAATGGAAGATGAAATTCAAGGAACAACACCTGTTTATGATCGTAGTTCACTTCATGAAAAAAGAAAAAAAGAAGAAATTGGTATTCAAGCCCTTCGTGGTGGAACAATTTTTGGTGAACATGAAATTATGTTTGCAGGATTAGATGAAATTATTGAAATTAAACATACAGCTTTATCAAAAGATGTTTTTGTTCAAGGTGCTTTGGCTGCAGCTAAAGCTTTACAAGATAAAGAAGCTGGTTTATTTACATTAAAAACACTTTATTAGGGAGAAAAGAAATGGTTTTACAAACTGAATTTGCACAAATTAAGGGAAACGATTTATACATAGATGATGTCAAAGCGACTGATTTAGTAAAACAATATGGAACACCACTCTATGTTATGTCTGAAGGACATATTAGAAAACAATTTAATACACTAAAAACAAAAATGATTGATAAATATGAAAATACATTACCACTATTTGCTTCAAAATCATTTTCGTGTAAAGCAATCTATAAATTAGCTATGGAATATGGAGTAGGAATTGATTGTGTTAGTGCAGGAGAAATCTCTGTTGCTTTAAAAGCAGGATTTGATCCTAAAAAAATCTATTTCCATGGAAATAATAAATTACCTTCAGAAATTCAATACGCATTAGAAAATGGTGTAGAAAACTTTGTTATTGATAACTTCTATGAAATTGAACTTGTTGAAGAAATTGCTTCAAAATTAAATGTCATGGTCAATGGTTTAGTCAGAATCACACCAGGTGTTTATGCGGGTGGACATGATTATATCCGTGTTGGAGCCAAAGATACAAAATTTGGTTTTTCAAGTCATGATAATACATACTTAAAAGCAATTAAAAAAGTTATTGATGCACCACATATCAACTTTGATGGAATTCATTGTCACGTAGGTAGTCAAATTGAAGAAATTCAAGCTTATGTACTTGCAATGAATAAATTTGTAGATATCGCTTATGAAATCTATGATATCTTTGGAATCGTTATTAATAAATTAAATGCTGGTGGTGGTTTTGGTATCCAATATACAGCAAGTGATCACCCACTAGAATTTGATGATGTTGTTTCAACAATCATGGATATCATCTATAAAGGTTTCGATAAAAGAGATATGAAAAGACCAATGGTCTTAGTAGAACCAGGACGTTATTGTGTAGGTAATGCTGGAATTACTTTATATACAGTAGGTTCTTATAAATATATTAGAGATATTAGAGATTATATTAGTGTCGATGGTGGAATGACAGATAACATTCGTTCATCATTATATAATGCTAAATACGATGCTGTTATTGCTAATAAAGCAGGAGAAGAAGCAGATCATTTAGTAACAGTTGCTGGTAAAAACTGTGAATCAGGAGATATTTTGATTAAAGATATTATGTTACAAGATCCTCAACCAGGTGATATTCTTGCAATGTTCTCTACAGGAGCCTATCATTATTCAATGTCTTCTAACTACAACCAATTACCCAAACCTGCTGTTGTCTTTACATACCAAGGTCATTCTAAAGAAGTTATTCGTAGACAAACTTTTGATGATTTAGTAGCTTATGATGTAGATTAAAAATATATAAATAGCCCCAAGGTTCATAACCAAGGGGTTTTTTGTTTTTATGACTATAAAGTGTACGGTGATAGAATCAAAGGCATATTATAAAATAATTTTTATAATATGCCGAGATGACCGCGAAAGACCACCGAAAGGCTTTAGAAAGGTGGTATTTAACAAGAATTTATACAAAAAAAGATCTTCTAAAAAGACCTTTATTTTGCTGTTGATTCTCTACGAACAACTTCGATAGGTAATATATATCTTTTTTGTAATTCTTCCGTATTTTCATTATTCATCAAATTAAGCAATAAATCACAAGCAGTTTTCGCAAGTGCTGGTGTATTTTGTTTGATCGTTGAAAGTGATGGATGAGATGTAGAAGCGATAAAGATATCATCAAAACCAATCAATTTAACTTCTTCAGGAACTTTAATATTATTTTCTTGTAACGCTACAAGTGCACCATAAGCTCTCCAGTCATTTGTCGCAAAAATCCCATCAAAAGGAATTCCACTTTTAATCAGTTTGTCGATTGCTTGTCTTGCTCCTTCGTAGTTTGCTTGATTAGCGTCTACAAGTATTTGTAATTCTTCTTTTGGTTCAAGATGATGATCTTTTAAGGCATCTAGATATCCTTTAAGACGTTGTCTGTTTACAGACAATGATTTATTTCTTGATAAAATCACAATATTCTTACATCCTTGATTAATTAATTCTTCAGTTGCTTGATAACCACCAGAATAGTGATTAGATTCTACATAATAAGCTTCACTATGATCTTTAGGCTTACGGTCAATACATACAATAGGAATATCTCTGCTTAAAAAATGAGTAGGTATTTCTTCAATTCCAGAAATACATATAATTCCATCTACCATTTTTGCATCAAGAGATTTAAAATAAGCAATCTCTTTTTGTTCATCTTGAGATGTATTACAAATAAAAACAGAATAATTATTATCAAAAAAATGTTTCTCAATTGCTAAAGCTAATTGAGAAAACCATGCATTATCTATATTAGGAACAATTAAACCAATTGTTTTAGACTTTGATGTTCTTAGACTTTTTGCTGCAATATTTGTTGTATATCCATATTCTTTAATAAGTGCTTCTACTTTTTCTTTTGTTTCTTTTGAAAAACGGCCATTATTATTAATTACCCTTGAAACAGTGGCTACGGAAACATTTGCCATTTTCGCAATTTCTTTAATTGAAATACTTTTTTGGGCCATAAAAGAACCTCCCTTACATTAAAATTATAAAGGAAAATGCTCTATTATTCAATGAAATTAAGGATTTAAGATAACGGCACAACATATGCCATATATTTGTGTGGAAACGTTTACTCAAACTTCTTATAATGAAATTACAAAAAGATAGGAAAACGTTTACCTGTAAAAGGAGAGGTTATATGGAAAAGTTATTATGTCCAAGTATGATGTGTGCAGATTTTGCATCACTTAAAACAGAAATAGAAAATCTAGAAAAAGGTGGAATCGATATCTTTCACTTAGATGTGATGGATGGAAGCTTTGTACCAAACTTTGGGATGGGATTACAAGATATTGAATATATCTGTAAGACAGCTACAAAACCATGTGATGTGCATCTCATGATTGAAGAACCAGCAAAATATGTAGAAAAGTTTGCCCAATTAGGAGCAAAGATCATTTATATTCATCCAGAAACAGATCCACATGCTTGTAGAACATTACAAATGATCAAGGATGCAGGAGCCAAAGCAGGGATTGCAGTGAATCCAGGGACAACCTTTGAAACAGTAAAGGATTTACTTCATTTATGTGACTATGTGATGTTGATGAGTGTCAATCCAGGGTTTGCAGGACAAAAATATTTAGATTTTGTCACACCAAAATTTAAAAAGTTTGTAGAAGAAGCAAAGAACTATGGAGGATATGATGTCATGATTGATGGAGCATGTTCGCCAGAGAAAATAGAAATGTTGTCTAAGATAGGAGTTAAGGGATTTATTTTAGGAACAAGTGCATTATTTGGAAAAGGAAGAAGTTATCAAGAAATTATTGAAGAATTAAGAAAATTATAGGGAAATGATTTATGAACATTTTATTAGTATGTGCAGCGGGTATGTCAACAAGTTTACTTGTTAATAGAATGAACGAAGCAGCAGCTGCAAAAGGTATTGAATTACATATTGAAGCTCATCCAGTAGGAAGTATTGATCAATATGGTGATAGTGCAGATGTTATTTTACTTGGACCTCAAGTAAGATATGAACTAAAAAATGTAAAAGGTAAATACTCAGGTAAACCTGTAGAAATCATTAATATGCAAGATTATGGAATGATGAATGGAGCTAAAGTTTTAGACTTTGCTTTAGAATTAGGTGGAAAATAAGATGGTAACACGTTTAATAAGTGCGACGGGTGATGAAATTAAAGAAATGTCACCAATGGATTTAAAAGAATCAATTTTTAAATCTGAAGGTCGTGTGGTGATGGGACAACATTTACTATTTGCAGGTCCTGGATTAGTAAGAGGTGTTACAAATAGTGAATTAATGTTTGCTTTTGGGGCAGATATGGTTATGCTCAACACTTTTGATCTAGATGATTTAGATAATAATCCAGGGTTATGTGGTTTATCTTTTCAAGAATTAAAAGAAAAATGTAGAAGACCAATTGGTATTTATTTAGGATGTCCTAAAGCAGGAAGTGAAGATGGTGGTAAGAAAGCACTATACCGTCGAGAAGGAATGCTTGCAAGTGATGAACATGTCAAAAAATGTATTGAACTTGGTGCTGATTTTATAGTTTTAGGTGGGAATCCAGGAAGTGGAACATCTATTAAAGATGTTGTTGAAACTGCCAAAAGAATCAAACAAAAATATAAAGATCAAATCTTTGTTTTTGCAGGAAAATGGGAAGATGGTATTAATGAAAAAGTTTTAGGTGACCCACTTGCAAATTATGATGCAAAGGAAATTATTAAAGAATTAATTGATGCAGGGGTTGACTGTATAGATTTACCTGCTCCAGGTTCTCGACATGGTATTAGTGTAGATATGATTCGTGAACTTGTAGAATATATACATTCATATAAACCGGGTACACTTGCAATGACCTTCCTTAACAGTTCGGTAGAATGTGCAGACCCAGATACAATTCGTTTAATAGCTTTAAAAATGAAAGAAACTGGAGCAGATATTCATGCTATTGGTGATGGTGGATTTAGTGGATGTACATCTCCTGAAAATATTCATCAATTATCAGTCTCTTTAAAAGGAAGACATTATACGTATTTTAGAATGGCAAGCGTCAATAGATAGAAGGAGAAGAGAAATGAAAATAGGAATTGGAAATGATCATGTAGCAGTAGAATACAAAAAAGAAATCAAAAAATATATAGAAGAAAAATATGGATATGAAGTAGTCAACTATGGAACAGATAGTACAGAAAGATTCAACTATCCAGTATCAGGAGAAGCAGTAGCAAATGCAGTGGTAAATGGAGAAGTAGATAAAGGAATCGTTATCTGTGGAACAGGAGTAGGGATCTCACTAGCGGCAAATAAAGTCAATGGAATTAGATGTGTAACATGTAGCGAACCATATAGTGCATTACTTTCACGACAACATAACAATACAAACATGTTAGCTTTTGGAGCAAGAGTTGTAGGAATTGAACTTGCAAAAATGATCGTCGATGCATGGCTTTCAGGAGAATATGAAGGTGGAAGACATCAAGTACGAATTGATATGTTAAAAGAAATCGAAGAAAAACAAAAAAATAAATAATTAATTAGTTAGAAATAGCATTATTTATAACATGCACCGATATTTTTCCTCTCTTAAATATCACATAAATAATGCTATTTTTATTTAAAGGAGAATCTTTATGAAATTTAATGAAATAATGCATCTTTCATTTTATACAGATCAAATGGATGAAATGAGAGATTTCTATGAAAATAAATTAGGTTTGAAAGCTAAAATTATAATGCGTTATGAAGCATATAAAGGAAAAAAAGATAGAGGTGCTTGGGCTCAAAGAGCTGAAACAAATCCTAAAGATATTGCCTATATCTTCATTGAATTAGCGCCAGGACAATATTTAGAACTATTTCCTAAAGCAGATCATCAATTAGAACATGAAGTACCTGATACCCGTTTAGGTTATTCACATTTTGCGTTAATGGTAGATGATATTCATGAAACTCGTGAAGAATTAGTTAAAGCAGGTATTGAAATTGATATTGAACCAAATAAGGGACAATCTGAAACATGGCAAATGTGGATTCATGATCCTGATGGTAATAAATTTGAAATTATGCAATATACAGATAAATCATTACAACATCATGGTAATATTGAAGAAGATCAAAAAAAATATGGTAAATAACCATATTTTTTTATTTAATCTTTTTAAAATATAAAGAAGTATATAAAATATCAAAAATAAAATGAATAGAAAGACCATAGAGCATAATACTATGAGGTAAATGATGACTATAAGCGTCAATATAAAGGTTTTCATTACAAACAAGTTCTAAGTCTTGAGATAATCTACCAGTTAACCCAATCACGCGAATTCTTTTTTTTCTTAAAGCATAAGCAGCATCAATCATTGTTTTATTACTTCCAGAGTGACTTACAACAAAAGCAAGTGTTTCTTGGGGATTAATATGTTCTAAATAAACAGTATTGATGGTATTGAATACTTGTGCTCGAATACCTATCGAATTGAGTTTTAAAGCGATTGTTTGGACTTCTGAATAGTTGTTATCATTTGCATAAAAATCTATTTGTTTTGCTTGTAGCATATAGTTAACAGTTCTAATAAAAGTATCTGTTTTTGTTAGTTTTTGTGTTTCGGTGAAAACATGTTGATAAATAAGAGGCAATGTATCTAAGATTTCACTTACATGACTATCCTTTGTAATTCTTTTATGTTTTGTTTCAGCTGCCATATTTTGTTCTTGAATAAAGGTAAGCTGAAAATCAAAATATCCAGAAAATCCTAACTTTTTAATAAAACGATTCATAGTAGGTGGACTAACAAAGATCTTTTCTGATAATTCTTTCGCATTTAAAATCATTACTTCTTTAGGATGACGATCAATATAATCAACAATATTTTGTTCTTGTGGTGTTAATTTAACATTTTCAATTAAATCTTGAATCATTAGTAGCACACTCCTTCTATGGGATTCCATTATTATAACTCTATAATAACATGTTTTAGCAAAATGAGATAACGTTTTCTCTTTTAGTGAAAAATAGCTCGTTTGAGCTATTTTTTTATATGTTCTTTTAAAAATTGTCTAGTACTTGGTTATTCCAAAAAGCGGCACCACCATGATCTGCATGTTCTACACAATAGAAAGTAACATCTTTGTTATTTTCTTTTAAAGTGTTATATAATAGAACACTTTGACCAAAAGGAACAAGACGATCTTTGTTACCATGAATCATTAAGATAGATGGTGTGTTAACATCCTTTTTAATATATGGTAACGGAGAAGCTTGATAGGCTTCTTGTTTGTGTTCTAAAACATTGACACCACCAAGTAATAAACCTTCTGGACTTGGAGGAGTTACATGGTCTTGTATAGATGGTTCATAAGTTTTCCAAATAGGAATATTTTGATTATAAATATCTTTATCTTCATTTTGATAATCTTGATGACGTTCAATTAAAAAGGAACTAGCTGTTTTAGTATCTTCAATTTGTGCTGGAAAAGGAGCGATACTTGCAGCTCGATATTGTACGATTGCGACTACAAACCCTTTTTTTGCAATATTTGATAAAGGAATAATATGTTCAATTACATTTTGTTTTTTCCAAGCACTTCCTTGAATATAAACAAGTAGTGGATATTTTTCATTAGATTCAAGTTGTTTTTTGGGAACAAGAATATTGAGATAAAGTGGAATTTCACGTTTTACATACTCAATATTATAAAGAGCTCTTATTGTTATATTATCAAAATCAGCAGTATGTAATGAATACCTTCACTTTTTATTAGAAATGGGAAAATCTTTTAATTCTTTGTATTCTGGTTTGATCATTTTAAGTTTCTCCTTAATAAATTAATTATAAAAATAATCGTTTATTTAAACAAGGATGAAATTGAATTTCATAAGATAGAATTTTAAATGAAATTTGATTCTAAAAAAAGAAATATTCATTGAGAAAAAGAAAGATATTTTCTATGCTTTAATCAAGGAGAGATGATTATGATGAAATTAAATGATAATGTTACAAGATTAATTAGTGCAAAAGCAAGTCAAGTAAGCACATATAATGGAAGACAATTAAAAGAAGCAATTTTTAAATCAGAAGGTAGAGTATTAATGGGACAAACTTATTTAAAGAATCCTATTTTATTTCCTAATTGTACAAGTATAGAATTGATGTTTGCCTTTGGAGGAGATATGGTTTTATTAAATGGGTTTGACTTTAGAAATCCACAAACATGTCCTGGACTTCAAGGGTTTGATTATCAAGGAATAAAAGATTTAGTAGGTGGAAGACCGGTAGGAATCTATATGGGCTGTCCTAAAGAAGGGTTAGATTTAACAAGTGATTATTTATATGATTTAGCAGGTATGATTTGCACTGAAGAAAATTTAAAGAAATGTAAGGATTGGGGTATTTCCTTCATTATATTAGGAGGAAATCCTGGAAGTGGAACATCTATCAAAGATGTTGTGCGTTGGACCAAAAAGGCCAGAGAGATTTGTGGTGAAGATATGTTGATTTTTGCTGGAAAATGGGAAGATGGTGTTGTAGAAAAAGTATTAGGAGACCCCCTAGCTGATTATGATGCTAAAGAAATTATTGATCAATTAATTGAAAATGGAGCTGATATTATTGATTTTCCAGCACCAGGATCAAGACATGGAATTACAGTAGAGAGAATTAGAGAACTAATTGAATATACACATCGAAAAGGTGCACTCGCAATGAGCTTTTTAAATAGTAATGTCGAAGCGGCAGATCGAGATACTATTAGAGAAGTGACATTGCTTATGAAACAAACAGGTTGTGATGTTCATGCAATTGGTGATGGAGGTTTTGGTGGTGGGACATGGCCAGAAAACATCTATCAAATGTCAGTAACGTTAAAAGGTAAAGCTTATACTTGGGCACAAATGGCCACACCTAGAAGATAATGAAATTCAATTTCATGTTTAAAAGAAATTTTGTGAAAACGGATTTCTTTTTTTTATCTTTGAATATTTGGGTAAACGTTTCCTTATATAATGAGGGCAAGGAGGTTACTTATGATTCATTTACTAGCAACAGATATGGATGGAACATTATTGAATAGTCAAAAAGAGTTTGATAATGAATTTTTTGAAGTTTTACAAAAAGTATTAGAAAAAGAAATGTATTTTGTGATTGCAAGTGGGAATCAGTTCTATCATTTATACAATCAATTTTTGCCTTACAGCGATGAGCTTTACTTTATTAGTGAAAATGGTTCATTTATTACAAAAGGTAAAAAAGAACTTTATTCATTTATTATGGATAAACAAGATGTTCAAACAATTTATAACATCTTAAAACAATATCCAAAAATTATGCCAGTCATTGGAGGAAAAGAAAAATCATACATTCCTCAACAATATCTTTCTTTTAAAGAAGAAATAGAACGACATTATGATGAATATGTATTTATAAACGATATTCATGAAATTAAAGAAGGAATTCTTAAGTTTTCTATACATGATCCACAACATCATGTTGAAAAATATGTAGAACTTATCAAAAAAGAATTACCAGCCCATTTAAAAATCATGACATCAGGAAATGAATGGATGGATATTCAACATGAGACCATCAATAAAGGGTTTGGAATACATTTTTTAATGAATACTTTACATCTTACAAAAGAAGAGTGTGCAGTATTTGGTGATCAAATGAATGATTATGAGTTATTTCAAAATGTTCATTATAGCTATGCTATGAAAAATGCGATTCAGCCACTTAAAGAGATAGCTTTTCAAGTGATTGATTCGAATGATGAAGCAGGAGTAACAAGGAAAATAAAAGAAATCTTGAAAGGAGAACTTTAAATGTTAGTAGTAGCTTATATTGGATTTGGAAACAGTGTGTGTAGATATCATCTACCTTATGTAGGAAGAAGAAAGGATACGATCAAGGTCAAATATATCTATCGAAGAATGGAAGACCGTGTAGGAGATGAAGAAAGAGAAACATGGTATCCAGATATAACCTTTACAAGTGATATCGATGAAGTAATGAACGATGAAGAAGTGAATTTGATCGTTGTAAATACGCCAGATCAATTTCATACATATTATACAAAGATAGCCATTGAACATGGAAAGAACTGTCTATGTGAAAAACCATTTGCCATGTCAGTTGAAGAAGCAAAAGAAGTCTTTGATCTAGCCAAAGAAAAAGGTGTCGTTGTCATGGCAAATCAAAACAGACGATTTGATGCAGATATGAGAACAGTGAGAAAAGTCATTGAAACAGGAGTCTTAGGGGAACTCTTAGAAATCGAATCACATTATGATTATTATCGACCATCAATTGCTGATAGAAAAGGACTAGGGATGTTGTATGGATTACAAGTACATCCAATCGATCAAATCGTAGGAGAATTTGGTGTACCAGATAAAGTCGTATGTGACTGTAGAAGCTATGACAATCCAGGGAATTCAGATGACTATTCAGATATCGATTTATACTATGGAAAGATGAAAGCAATTGTAAAAACAAACTTCTATGTCAAATTAGAATATCCTAGATTTATAGTACATGGAAGAAAAGGAAGCTTCATCATGCCACAATTAGGACATCAAAGTGCGTTGAAGGCAAAACCGGGACCAGTAGAAATTAGTTTTGAACCCTTACCAGAAAAATATTGGGGAACATTATGTTATGTAGATGAAAATGGAGAAGATGTGACAAAGAAAGTACCAGTAGAAATTCAAGATTATGGAATGATCTATGATAATCTCTATGAAGTGATCTTCAATCATGGAGAAAAGGTAGTGGCAGATGAAGAAGTATTAGAAGTATTAAGAATACTAGAACAAGCAACAGAAGTTGCTAAGGAGGCTAAATAACATGCGTTTAGGTATCGCAGGGGCAGGAATGATTGTTCGAGGTTTGTTCAGTTTTATTCATGAAGTAGAAGGGATTGAGTTAGAAGCGATTGCTTCTACGGAAAAATCGATTGATAAAGTAAGAAAACTGGCGAAAGAAAATCATGTAAAAAAGGCCTATTTAAATTATGATGAGTTATTAAATGATGAAGATATTGATGTCATGTATATCGCAACACCTAATCATCTTCATTATCAAATGTGTAAACAAGCATTAGAAAGAGGAAAACATGTTATTTGTGAAAAACCTTTTACTTCAAGAGTTGAAGAATTAGAAGAATTAAGTCAACTAGCAAAAGAAAAAAATTTATTTTTATTGGAAGCTATTTCTACACAATATTTACCTAATGTTTTAAAGATAAAAGAAAAATTATCTGAATTAGGAAAGATTAAAATTGTAACAGCGAATTATTCACAATATTCTTCTAGATATAATGCATTTAAAGAAGGAATTATTCAACCTGCTTTTGATTATACAAAATCAGGTGGAGCCTTAATGGATTTAAATATTTATAATATTCATTTAATGGTTGCTTTATTTGGTAAACCATTAAAAGTAAATTATATGGCAAATATTGAAAAGAATATTGATACTTCAGGAATCATTACTTTAGATTATGGAAGTTTTAAAGCTGTATGTATTGGTGCAAAAGATTGTAAAGCACCAATTGCGACAAGTATTCAAGGAAATCAAGGATGTATTAGTATTCAAACACCTGCTAATGTTTTAAAAGGTTTTAAGGTTTTATATAATGATCAAAGAGAAGAAGAGTTTGATTTACAAGGTGATACACATCGCATGATTTATGAATTTAAAGAATTCGTTAAGATGATTGAAAATAAAGATTTTGATAAAGCAAATGAAATGATGGAAAAAAGCTTGATAGCGATGGATATTGCGACAAAAGCAAGAATGAGTGCTGGTGTTCATTTTAAAGCAGATGAAGCCTATGAGTAAAATATTATTTAGTGATTTTGATGGAACCCTCTTTTTTAAAGCGGGATTCCATCAAGAAGATATAGAAGCTATCCAAACTTTTCAAGAAGCAGGTAATAAATTTGCTTTATGTACAGGAAGACCACTGGGTGGTGTACTTGCTTTAATGGAAGGCAAAATCAAACCAGATTATCATGTTCTATGTACAGGAGGACTTGTTTTAGATAAGGATTATCATGTTGTTTATGGACAAGAGATTCCTTTTTATTTAGTAAAAGAAGTTTGCCAAAAATATGAAAATGAAACAATTACTGGGCCACATTGTTTAGATAAAGATTATTTATATTTTGCACATGTTCCAAGTGATGCACCAAGTTATATTAAGCAATTTGATTCAATTGATGAATTTAAAGATCGTAAGATTTATAGTTTTTCATTAATTGAATCTAAAAGAGCTAAAGAAATAACTGATGAAATCAATAAATATTATCCTTCGTTGCATGCTTTTCAAAATGTAAATGCAATTGATGTTGTTAAAAAGGGATGTAGTAAAGGACAAGGAATTTTAAAATTAGAAGAATTAATCAATGATGAAACAGCAGGAATAGGTGATAGTTATAATGATTTAGAAATGTTTAAAGTTGTTGATCATTCATTTACATTTAAAACATCACCGAAAGATATCCAACAACAAACATCGTTTGTTGTTTCATCAGTAAAAGAAGCAATAGAAATATTAAAGGAGGATTAGAAAATGGGATTTCCAAAAGGATTTTTATGGGGTGGTTCAATTAGTGCTGCTCAAATTGAAGGCGGATGGAATGAAGGAGGAAAGTCTCCAGTATTAGTTGATTATTGTACAGCAGGATCAACAAAAGAAAGAAGACAAATTTGGTATTTAGATAAAGATGGTAAAAGAGTACATCGTAATTGGGAAGCTGTTGACGAATTAGAAGAAGGATGCAAGTTTGCCTTCTTTGATGATTTGCATTATACAAATCATGTAGCAAGTGATTTCTATCATCGTTATAAAGAAGATTTAGCGTTATTTAAAGAAATGGGATATACAACATTTAATACATCCATTTCATGGGCAAGAATTTATCCACATGGAATTAAAGGTGGAATCAATCAAGAAGGTGTTGAATTCTACCGAGATGTTTTTAAGACAGCTAAAGAATATGGGATGGATCCTGTTATTACATTATATAAATATGATGAACCAGTTTCACTATTAGAACAACATGGTGGATGGCGTAATCGTGCTATGATCGATGAATTTGTTGAATTTGCAAGAGTATGTTTTACAGAATATAAAGATTATGTTAATAAGTGGATGACATTTAATGAAATCAATATCATTATGCCAAGAGATGGTCAAAAAACAGAAAAAAATCAAAGAAATTTAATTTATTTACACAACCAATTAGTAGCTGCTGCAAGAGCAACTATTGTTGCACATGAAATTGATTCAAATCTTAAAGTAGGATGTATGATTTGTGGAAATATGTCTTATCCATTAACACCAGATCCATTAGATGCTATTGCTCGTTATGAAAACTTCCAAGATTTCTTCTGTTATAGTGCTGATACACAAATGAGAGGATATTATCCACCATTTGCTAAAAGAATTTGGGGAAAATATGGTATTACACCAGAAATTACAGAACAAGATAAAGAAGATTTAATGAATGGTAAATCAGACTTCATTGGTTTTTCATATTATGCTTCAGGCGTTGTCACAACACATAAAGTTGAAGAAAATGATCATACTGCAGGAAATGTTTTAGGAACAGTTAAAAATCCTTATTTAAAAGCAAATGCATGGGGATGGCAAATCGATCCAGTTGGGTTTAGACATTTAATGCATTTAATTAATGATCGTTATAATGCACCAATGTTTGATGTGGAAAATGGTATTGGTTTAATTGAAACTGAAGGTGAAGATGGTATTTGTCATGATCCTGCACGTATTGAATATCATCGTGAACATATTAAAGAAATGAAAAAAGCTATTGAAGAAGGTGTTAATCTATTTGGTTATACAACTTGGGGATGTATTGATCTTGTTTCTGCAGGAACAGGACAAATGGATAAAAAATATGGATTTATTTATGTAGATATGGATGATCAAGGAAATGGTGATTTACATCGTTCAAGAAAAGATTCATTCTATTGGTATAAAAAGGTTATCGCTTCTAATGGAGAAGATCTCGATTAACAAGCTCATTTGAGCTTGTTTTTATAATGATTATTAGAAATCAATAAAAAAAAGTCACATATTATGACAAGTGTTTGTGTAGAAAAAAAAGATAAATCATTATAGTATATAAGCAGAGATGAGAAAACGTTTACACTCTATTTATTATTTAAGTTTGTAACGTTAACAATAAATAGGTTAAATGATAGATTATAAAATAAAGGAGGAATAAAAAATGAGTTTTCCAAAAGGATTTTTATGGGGTGGAGATATCAGTGCTAACCAATGTGAAGGTGGTTGGGACGAAGGTGGAAAATCTCCAAATATGACAGATTATCATACTGGAGGAAATGTGAATGAACCACGTATGGCAACTTATATTATGCCAGATGGAACTTATGGTAAAACACCAGCAATGATTGAAAATTGTAATTTACCAGAAGGTGCTAAATTAGCAATTAATCCTGATGAATTTTATCCTAATCATAAAGCAACAGATTTTTATCATCATTATAAAGAAGATATTGCGATGTTTGCAGAATTAGGATTTAAAGCATTTAATATGACATTATCATGGGCAAGAATTTTCCCTAAAGGAATTAAAGCAGGAATTAATCCAGAAGGGGTAGAATTTTATCATAATGTATTTAAAGAATGCTTGAAATATGGAATAGAACCATTAGTTCACTTATATAAATATGATATGCCTGCTTTCTATATTGAAGAATTAGGTGGCTGGAAAAATAGAGTTTTAATTGATGAATTTGTTGAATTTGGGAAAGCATCTATTGATGAATTCCAAGAAGTTACTTATTGGTCAACATTCAACGAAATCAATGCTGCTCAATTCTCTATCTTGGATTCAAGCAATCAAGAAGAAGTACAAAGACAATATCAAGTATTACATAACCAATTAGTAGCGAGCGCAAAAGTAGTTAAATACTTACATGATAACTATCCAAATAAAAAAATTGGATGTATGCAAGCAGGTATTTTCACACATGCATTAACATGTGATCCAGAAGATGAACTTGCTAATCAAAAAGGAATGCAAACAAACTTCTGGTATGCTGGAGATGTCTTTGTAAGAGGATATTATCCAAGTTATGCTAAACATTTATGGAAAGAATTAAATATCACATTAGATATTACAGAAGAAGATACAAAAGCTTTAAAAGAAGGTACTGTAGATTTCTTTGAATTCTCTTATTATTTCTCAAATTGTGTAACAACACATTTAGATGGTGAAGAAGCAACAGGAAACTTAAATTTCATGTCAAAGAAAAATCCATATTTAAAAGAATCTGATTGGGGATGGGCTATTGATCCAAAAGGATTAAAATTCTTTATGCATGAAATTTATGATAGATATCAAATTCCTCTTATGAACTGTGAAAATGGTTTAGGTGCCTTTGATATATTAGAAGAAGATGGAAGAGTTCATGATCAATATCGCATTGATTACATGAGAGAACATGTTAAAGCTATGAGTGAAGGTATTGATGAAGGTGTCGACTTAATGGGATACAC
This sequence comes from Faecalibacillus sp. TM498, assembly GCF_020589955.1. Taxonomy (NCBI): domain Bacteria; kingdom Bacillati; phylum Bacillota; class Erysipelotrichia; order Erysipelotrichales; family Coprobacillaceae; genus Faecalibacillus; species Faecalibacillus sp. TM498. The sequence goes on along the minus strand of NZ_JAJDKB010000002.1, from coordinate 36,766 downwards.
TTGGTGGGGATGTATTGATCTTGTTTCAGCAAGTACTGGTGAAATTAGAAAACGTTATGGATTTATTTATGTAGATGTTGATGATTTTGGTAATGGAACATATAAACGTTATAAGAAAGATTCATTTGAATATTGTAAAAAGGTTTACACTTCAAATGGTGAAGATTTAGACTAATGTTAGAAAAGATAAGAACATTAAATCCTGATTACCAAATTCATGAACTTGATGATTCGTTTAATGAATATGGACGCATCATCAAACAAGATATGCAAGAAGCTATTGCGTATGCTTCAACCTATCAAAATATAAATGCTTATGATACAAGTGTCCAAGCATTAGAAGAAATGCCATGTATGCAAGGTTTAATTAATGATGTTTATGGTTATTTAGATGTCATGGCAGGAGTTGTTACTGGTAAAAATAAAGTATTAAATGGTTTAGAGTATCATCAATGCAGTGAAACAATCATTGCCGTAACAGACTACATTCTTGCACTTGGAAAAAGACAAGATATGGTTGGAAATGATTATGATATAGAAAAGTGTGAACTTTTCTATATACCAAAAGGAACAGTTGTGGAGCTTTATGCAACAACATTACACTATACACCAATAACAGTAAAAAATTCCTTTAAAACAATCTGTTTATTGTTAAGAGGAACAGGAGACAGTTGTCAAAGAAGAGGAATCTTAAAGAAAAAGAATAAATGGTTTATAGCACATAAAGACAATGTAGAAAAAGTACAAGCAGGAGATTATCCTGGTTTAAAAGGTAAAATGATTCATATTAAACATTTATAAGGAGGAAAGAAAATGGCAATACCTGATAAGTTTTTATGGGGTGGTTCAATTAGTGCTGCTCAATGTGAAGGAGGATGGGACGAAGGTGGAAAAAGTCCTGTTCAAGTAGATTTTGGAGATCCTGGTTCAACAACAGATAGACGTTGGATCCATTATATAAATGCAGATGGAACAAGAGGTAAAATGAGACAATTTGATCATTTACCTAAAGGTGCTAAATATCAATTATTTAATGATATTCGTTATACAAATCATGTTGGTATTGATTTTTATCATCGTTATAAAGAAGATATTGCGTTATTTGCAGAACTTGGTTTTACAACATTTAATACAACTATTTCATGGGCGAGAATTTATCCTCATGGAGTAGAAGGTGGAGTCAATCAAGAAGGTGTTGAATTCTATCGTAATGTATTTAAAGAATGTCGTAAATATGGTATTGATCCTGTCATTACTTTATATAAATATGACGAACCTGTTTATTTAGAAGAAACATATGGTGATTGGACAAATAGAGAAATGATTCATCAATTTGTTGAATTCGCAAGGGTATGTTTTAGTGAATATAAAGGTTTAGTAGATAAATGGTTAACATTTAATGAAATCAATATTTTATTACATTTTGATGTTAAAGAAGGAAAACAATTTGCTTTTGAAGAATTACACAATCAAATGGTAGCAGCAGCTAAAGCTGTTAAAGTAGCACATGAAATTGATGAAAATATTTCAGTAGGATGTATGATTGCAGGATTCTGTAGTTATCCATATACATGTGATCCTGAAGATGTGATTGCTAACTATAAAGAATTCCAAGAAAAATTTGCTTATTGTGCAGATACAATGGTAAGAGGATATTATCCATCTTACACTAAACGTATTTGGAAACAAAATAATGTCACTTTAGATATTAGTGAAGAAGATAAAAAAGATTTAATGGAAGGAAAATCTGACTTCCTAGCTTATTCATATTATATGTCTAACGTCGTAACAACACATAAAGATGCAGGGGAAGCTTTAGGTGGTGCAGGTACTTCAGCTAACTTAAAGAATCCATATTTAACAGCGTCTGATTGGGGATGGCAAATTGACCCAACTGGATATGAATACTTCTTACATGTTTTAAATGACCGTTATCAAGTACCTATTTTTGATGTGGAAAATGGATTAGGAGCTTATGATAAAGTAGAAGAAGATGGTTCTATTCATGATGATTATCGTATTAATTATCATAGAAGTCACATTAAAAGCTTAATGAAAGCAAGAGAAGAAGGCGTTAATATCTTTGGTTATACTTCTTGGGCACCAATCGACTTGGTTTCATTTACTACAGGACAAATGGATAAACGTTATGGATTTATTTATGTAGATATGGATGATGAAGGTAAAGGAGATTTACACAGAAGTAAAAAAGATTCATTCTATTGGTATCAAAAAGCAATAAAATCTGATGGAAAAGATTTAGATTAACAAAAACAAGCTCACATCGAGCTTGTTTTTAGTATCCTCTCATACGCCAAATTTGATCTGTGCAATCTTCAATAGTAAGAGAACTTTTACTTTCAATAAAACTTAAAAAAGTACTTTCATTTAGATTTTCTTGTCTTAATGTTCCAATAATACCAGCCATGCTTATACGATCAATATTTTGTTCATTAAGAATATCTATTATTTTATTTTCTATTTGATTGAAAAAATTCATTTTTAATATCCTCCTAACTTTATATCTAAGGAATCTAATATTAATTCATAATTATTGATTTTATTATGGATGATAGGTTCATGATTTTCAACATAAATTTCATACAAATCATTATCTAAATCAACATAATAAGTATATCCATTTTGATATTTTCTTGGATAATTAAAAACTTGAGTTCTTATTCTTTGATAAGTTAGATAATCAACGATTAAACTTTGTTTTCTTTTATCAAATAATAAAGAAAGTTGTTTTTGAATAGAGGACATTTCATAGAAGTCCTCCTAATATTATTTTCTTACAGTACATATGTTGAATCTCCTTTCAATATATATATCTGCAAAAAATTCATTTTTTCTTCTTATTTTATTTATTTTTTAAAAGAATTGATAAAAATTCTGTATAAGGAATATGTGAAATGAGTTTTTCTAAATCTTCTTTATTTTCAGAAATGTTCTTTAAAGTTGAAAATAGTGTATTATACATGACATTTTGATTATCAGCGCAAGAAAATAAGATAGCTATTTTAAATGTTTGATTTTCAACTTTCATAGGTTCTTCTAAAACAATGATTGAAATAATATTATTAGAGTTTAAAGGACGAGAAAGTCTTAATAAACCGATTTGATTTTCAAAGGTATGTACTGAACAAATGTTTTTATTCATCATATCATTCTTTTTAGAATCATTAAGATGATATACACTTTTTATAGATTGATAAAAACTTGTTGCCAGACCTTTAAGTGTTTTAACTGGAACATGTGTTTGATAAAAAGATGGATGAAAGTAATACAACATTTGTTCATCATTAAATAGATAAGATAAATAACTCTTAATACGAATAATATCATCTTGAGACATAATATAATTTACGCTGATTACAGGAATTGGTAATTGGCGATGAATCGGTGCTGTTGATAAGATTAAATCGTATTGGTCTAAGTTTTCTTCTTCTATTTCATAATAATGAATGGATTTAGTGATTACTAATTGGTCATAGAGTTCTTTTTCGATAAAATGATTAATAAATGTTTTGATAGATTCACCCATACAGTTAATGAGTAAAACCTTTTTTTGACTATATTTTTTATTATTAATTATATTGTTAAATAGAATAGTGAAATTAGTGATTTCACTTCTAGAAAGAGGAATCTTTGTATGTTTTTTTATTACTTGAGAAACAATTTGAGCAAGATAATAAGATAGAGGATAATCGTATTGAATATCTTCATATAAGGGTGTACGTATTTTTTCACCATATTTTTGTCGTATTAAAGTATATTTTAAATATAATGGAAAAACTTTATTAAAATGTTCATCATCAAAAGTAATTAAAGTTTGTTTCTTTATTTTATCAAGTATTTCGTTTTGTAAATCAATAATATCTTGATTATAAATAAAAGTAAGTCCTTTTGTAGATCTCTTACAAATCAGTTGAATCGTGATATTTTGAATTTCATACTCATCAAATTCCACATCAAAATGTTCTTTTGCATATAATGCAAGTTTTTTTGCGACAAAATACTCTGTTCTATTTTGGTAATCTTCAAAACCTTCTGTTTGATGTCCAATTAAATATCCACAAGAAATACGTGCTGCACTAATTGAAAAACTAATTAAGAAATCTATTAAACTAATATCACTGATAGATATAGCATATTCTCTTAAAATTTGAATGATTTCATAATCAGGCGAATTAAAATAAGTATCTAAAAAATCAAAGTACATATCAGAAACATTTAGGTTTTTAAAAATATTGTCTACTAAACATTTTCTTTTCCCTGTTTCCGGACCACGGATATAAATTCCATAATTAGGTTTTTGGTTAAATTTTAAATCATATTTTTTAAATTCATTTTTTATTGAAACTAAATCATTCGCAATTGTGGCTCTTGAGACGACTAATTCATCAGCAAGTGTTTCCAATTTAATAAATTCCTTACTATTAATGAGACGCCCTAGAATGTAATTAGATCGTTCATCAGGTAAGGTAGGAATTAAAGAATCGTCTCCTCTGATATTATTATTAATAATATTTTGAAGTTCTGTTAAGTTTTGAGAAGATTTTCCTTCAATGTAATAACCTTGAGATGCTTTAGATAATAAATTTAAATGAAGAGAGGCGAGGATGTCTTTAACACTTCTCATTTCATCTCTTACACGTCTTCTAGAAATACCTGTTGAATTAGCAATTTCATAACTTGAAATATAGTTATCTGAAGCTAACAATAACTGAATAATCTTCATTTCATTCTTTTTTAGTTGCATTTTATCACCACCTAAATAAATTATATACGAATGTAAACGTTTTCTCAAGCGGTTTTTTAACAATTTAATTTCTTAAAATTGTGATGATATATAAGGTTTAGAGAATTTTGTAAAAAAAGTGTCATATATTATGACAATCGTTTATATCGAAAAAGAAAATAATTCAGTATAGTATATAAGTAGGCAAAGAGAAAACGTTTACATTTAGGAGGTTTTCTTAAGAAAGGGGAAGAAAAATATGTCTACAGAAAAGAAGTCCATGATGGACAAAATTCTAGAAAAAGTTGACGTAATCGCTGGACCAATGACAAAATTCGGGCAAATTCCATTTGTTCGTGGTATTGTTAATGGTATGGTTGCAGCATTACCAGTCACAATGGTTGGTTCATTATTCTTAGTTGTTTATTTATTCTGCTCTGATGGTGGATTAACTACAAAAGCTTTAATTCCATTTTTAAAACCTTGGGCTGGAGACTTAGCTCTAGTTAACAGCTTATCAATGGGTATTATGGCTATTTACATTATTATTGCATTTGGTGCTGAATATGCAGAAATCAAAGGTATTAATAAAACAACTGGTGCAGTTGGTGCGTTCTTCGCATTTATGTTATTAAACTATAACTCAGTTGGACAATTAGTTGTTACTGCTAAAGATGGTACTTTATCAGCAGGAGCAAGTGCTTTTGAATCTACATATTGGGGTGGAGCTGGTTTAATCACAGCAATGATCGCAGGTGCTATCGCAATTAATATTATTGATATTTGTTATAAAAAACATATCGTTATTAAATTACCAGATTCTGTACCACCAGCAATCTCTGACAGTTTCTCAGCTATTATTCCTTACTTCTTTATTACATTAATTTGTTGGGGAATTAGAACTTTAGCTGGTTTAAATATCCCTGAATTAGTTGGACAAATGTTATTACCTGTATTAGGTGCAGCTGATAATATCTTTGTTTACACATTACAACAATTCTTATCAGCGTTATTATGGATCTGTGGTTTACATGGTGATAACATCACAGGTGCAGTTATCAATGTCTTTACAAATCAATGGATTGCTGATAACAACACTGCTTTCATGGCAGGTACAGCAGTTAAAGATTTACCATATGTTTGGACACCAAACTTATGTAGATTATCTCAATGGGTATCATCTTGTTGGCCAATTCTAGTTTATATGTTTATGTCAAGCAAGAAATTACCTCATTTAAAACCTTTAGCTACAATCTGTTTACCACCAGCAGTATTCTGTATCATTGAACCAATTATGTTTGGTTTACCAGTAGTTATGAATGGTTTCTTATTAGTTCCATTTATTTTAACTCATACACTTACAGCTGCTTTAACTTATTGGTTAACAAGTATTGGATTTGTTGGTAAAATGTATATGAACTTACCTTGGGCTACACCATCTCCTGTATTAGGATACTTAGCTGCAGGTGGTTCAATCGGTGGAATTGTTATTGTATTTATTAACTTCGCACTTGGTATGGTTATTTTCTATCCATTCTGGAAATCATATGAAAAAGCTGAAGTTGCTAAATTTAATGGCGAAACTGCTTAATTAAATAATTGAATAATTTAAAGAAGGCTAAGTGCCAAATTGGCCTCAAGCCTTCTTTTTAATAAAAGGAGGAACTAGTTATGGAATGTCCATATTGTCATAAAGAAATACCACAAGATTCAGCATTTTGTTATCATTGTGGAAAAGAACTTAACGGAGAAAAGAAAGAGATTAAAGAATCTAAAAAATTAAAGAAAAATCCAAGAAAAAATTCTTTTGCAAAACTAGGAATCCTCCTCTTTTTTATAGCTTTAATTGGTTTAGATTTTATTGGAGGAACAGTTGTTAATGCTGTTGGTGGAAATGTCAAACTACCATATATTATAAGTTCATTGCTTTATGCAGGTGCTTTGGTTTGTGGTGTGATGTCCTTAAAAGTTGATAAAGATGATCAAAAGAAAGGATATGCACCTACTGGAAATAAGAGTTATGCTTATATTTCAATCTTTTTAAGTATTTTTGTTGCGTTAGTCAATATTTCACAAATTATTTTAAAATAGGAGAATAGATTATGTATTGTAGAAAATGTGGTGCAGAAATAAAAGAAACATCAAAATTTTGTGATAGTTGTGGATGTGAAGTTGTTAAAGTTAAACAAGTAAGTTATGCTGAAAAATACAATGAAAATAAAAAGAAAAATAAAAATCAAACACAATCATTGAAAGAGCAAGAACGTATGATGAAACATAAAGATGAAAAGAATCCTTATATTGCAGCATCTTTGGTTGCAACTGTTGTAGCTTTAGTGTTGGCTATGTTTCCATGGAATTTATTAGGGAGCGGTATTGGTACAAGTTTACCTATGAGAATAGTTGTTGTGGTATTTGCTTTATTAGCGGATTACCATGTGACAAAAGCGAAACAAGTGAATAATTTAATATTTAGTAAATATGGATTTAGGATTAAATCAAATGTTGTATCGATGGTTAATATTTTATCTGTATTTGTAACAATTATGGGCATGTTCGCTTTGTTTACTATTTAGGCGAAATATGCCTTTTTTAAAGGAGTGAAGATAAAATGGGTGTTTTATTTTTTAAAGCGATTCCTAGACCAGCAATTTGGGGTCATACAAAAGTAAGAGATTTCTTTGGGTATGATGATTTTCCTGAAGGAATAGGTCAATCATGGTCTTTTAGTGCTCAAGATGGTGAAGGTTTATCTACTGTTTGTATAAATGGTGAATTCAAAGGAAAAACTCTAAAAGAATTATGGGAAAAACATCAAGAATTATTTGGACATCCAGGTGAGGATTTCCCAGTAATTATTTCTTTAGTTGGACCAGAAGATGATTTGAGTATTCAAGTTCATCCTGATGATGAACATGCTCAAAAAATTGGTTATAAACGAGGAAAGAATGAAGCGTGGTTTTTTATTGAATCAGATCCAGGTGCTTCTATTGTCTATGGACAAAAGACAAAGAATAAAGAAGAGCTTCAAGAAATGATCAAACAAGATAAATGGGATGATATTTATAAAAAATATCCTGTAGCTGATGGGAATTTTGTTTATTTACCAGCAGGTTGTCTACATGCTATGGGTAAAGGGAATGTTGTTTATGAAATTCAACAATCTACAGATGTAACGTATCGTTTTTATGATTATCATAGAAAAGATAAAGATGGAAATGAAAGAGAATTACATTTGAAACAAGCTATTGATTGTTTATCTTTTGATAAAGATATTGATAAAAATGATGTTCATCCAGTTGTTAAAGTTCATGAAAATGTGAAAGAAACAATATTTATTTCAAATGATTCATTTACTGTTTCTCAATTATTAGTTATTGGTAAATGTCAATATAAATGCGATAATTATCAACTTGCTACAGTTGTAAAAGGTAGTGGAAAAGTAGACGAATATGACGTTAAAGTAGGAGATAATTTTTTGATTCCTACAAATACATCAATTGAACTTGATGGTCAAATGATGATTATGATGACAACAAAGTAAGGAGAATTGTATGAAAAAAGATTTTTTATGGGGAGGCGCTTTAAGTAACGTTCAAGCTGAAGGTGGTTATTTAGAAGATGGTAAAGGTTTGAATGTCTATGATACTTTAGTCGTAACTCCAGAACCAGGAATTAAACCTATGTTTTGTACAACAGATGTAGCAACGGATCATTACCATCATTGGAAAGAAGATATTGATTATATGGCAGAAATGGGGTTTAAAGCATATCGATTTTCTGTTGTTTGGTCAAGAATCCATCCATTGGGAAATGAAGAAAAACCAAATGAAAAAGGATTAGATTTTTATGATAAAATGGTTGATTATTTATTAGAAAAAGGAATCGAACCAGTTGTATCTCTTGTTCATTTTGATATGCCAGATTATCTATTAAATCATTATAATGGGTTTATGAATAAAGAAGTCATTGAATTTTATGCAAGACATGTCAAAAGTATTGTAGAAAGATTTAAAGGAAAAGTTAAATATTATATTACTTATAATGAAATCAATCTAGCAATCCATATGTCAGATTTAGTTTCTGGTGCAAGATTACCAGAAGGTATGACGAAACAAGAAATGTTTGTACATTTAAATGTGAATGTGCAAGTAGCTCATGCAAGAGCTGTTGAAGTTATCAAACGTGTTGATCCCCAAGCACAAGTTGGAGGAATGATTGGACATGCACCATTTTATCCACTTACATGTAAAGCAGATGATATTTTAGCAGCAGATTTCAAAAATAAAATGCATAATTACTTTGTTTATGACACAATGTGTAATGGTGAACTTCCTCAATACTTTATGCAATACGCTAAAAATAGAAATATTGAGTTGAATATGTCTCAAGAAGAAAAAGATGTGATTAAAGATGCTTCTAAAAAATTAGATTATCTTGCTTTTTCATATTATCGTAGTAATGTTATTTCTTCTTTTGAAGATATAAAAGATCAAAATGAATTAGAAGATGCACTTATTTTTGATCAACGATCTTTAAAAAATCCTTATTATGATGCTAATGAATGGGGATGGCAAATTGATGCTGATGGATTAAGATATTCACTTGTTGATTTTTATCATCGTTATCATAAACCGCTTTTTATTGTAGAAAATGGTATAGGAATTGATGAAACAATGAAAGATGGAAAAGTTTATGATGATGAACGGATTGCTTATTATCAAAAACATATTAAAGCGATTAATACAGCCGTAGAACATGATGGTGTGGATTTAATGGGATATCTTGCATGGAGTCCAATTGATTTTTTAAGTAGTCATAAGGAAATTAGAAAAAGATATGGTTTTGTATATGTAGATCGTGATTTTGAAGATTTAAAGGAATTAAAACGTTATCCTAAGAAGTCATTTTATTGGTATAAGAAAGTGATAGAATCACAAGGGAAAGATTTAGAAAATGATATAGATTATTAACGGGCTTATTTGCCCGTTTTATCTTTTTGTCATCATTTTAATCCAAGCAGTACTCCAAATTCAATTTCGTCTTCATAATCATCAAAGTCATTATAATAAAATAAATCATATTCTTTATTAGATGATGTATGTAGATAACCGTAAGTATAATTTTCCATATCTAATTGAAGAAATACAGTATAGTTAGAAAGATTCATTTGTTTAAGAAGTAATTGGATTTCTTCTTCATCTTTATTAGTAGATAAACAATGTATTTGATCATCTTTTAAATTAAATGGATTATTTTGATAATAGGGTTTGATTTGTATTTTTAATGTATTCATATGACACCTCAAAAATATTATAAGATATTTTTCATTTATTGAAAGTCATTTGAAAATAAAACAAAACAAAGTATAGTGTAATTGAGGTGAGTGAAATGAGACGATTTGAAAGAGAAGTAGTCGATTATAAATTAATAGAAGCTATGCTTCAAGAAATGAATATTATTAATGTGGGAATGAATGATGAAGATGGTTTTCCTTATGTTGTGCCAATGAGTTTTGGGTTTGAGATGACAGATACGCATTTGAATGTATATACACATTTTATGAAAGTAGGTAAAAAAGTAGAATTACTTAAGAAAGATCCAAGAGTATGTATTGAATTTAGTATCTTTAATGATTTTCCTGATAAGAAATATAAAGGACATTATCATGATTATCGTAGTGTGATTGCGAAAGGAAAAATGAAGATGTTAGATTATAAAGATGATCCAGAAACATGGGAAAAAGGTTATAATTTGCTTTATATATGTAATGACCGTGCTATTAAACCATTGAGTGAAAGAAAAGTTATTCCAGGTATATATATTGGTGTTATTGAATGTGATTTAAAAGATGTGACTGCAAAATCAGAGTTTCCACTTAGAAGCGTAGAAGATGTTCCATTTTTAAATGTTTATGAACAAGAAGATGATGAAGTACCATTTGATATTTCTGATATTATTGCTGATAGAAAAGCAAGAAGAGATAAATAGGAGCTTAAAAGTCTCCTTTTATTTTTAGGCAAAAGAAACAAAATGTTTGAATTTATGTGGAAAAATAATCGTTTTTTCAATAAATGTTTCTAAACAATATCTTAATATTTAGGATTCATGTATAATGGAATTGATATATTGTTTTTGATTTAAAACAATTTTATTGGAGAAAGGAATATAAAAAATGAGTATGAAAAAATATGAGGGGTGGAATGCAAACCATAAGCATGACAATCCTCCAAGAGAGAAAATTGTTAAATTAGGAAGAAAGATTACTGATGTTGCCGGACACATTTTCGGTGGTGTCAAAGTTGAAGATCCTGAATATTGGGGATTGGCTGAAATTGTCAGTGATGAAATGGCAGATATTGCTTTAGCAATGAAAAAGCGTACCCCTTATACATTTAAAGAAATGTGTGATTTATGTAAGGTTTCAAAAGATCAAGAAGAGCATTTCCAAAAAACTTTAGATGAAATGAGTTATTTAGGATTGTTAGAATATGATTATGGTTATCATTATGACCATCATGGACGCACAGCACCACAAAGTGAAAGAAGATATATTCTACCAATGTTTGTACCTGGAAGTGCTGAATTATTTAATATGGAAGAATTACCAGATCGTTCAAATCCTCGTCTAGAAGATCATCCTGATGTCGCGGCATTTTTTGAACGTATGACTTATATTCCTCTTGCCGGTATTACACAAATGGTTCCACCTGGAGGGGCAGGAGTAGGAATGCATGTTATTCCTGTAGAAAAAGCTATTTCAATGGAAAATGAAGCTATTGATATTGAAAAGCTTTCTTACTGGTTAGAAAAATATGAAGGTAAAATTGGTGTAGGAAGATGCTCTTGTCGAGCTTCAAGAAAAGTCATTGATGATGGTTGTGCTGATGATGATTTTGGTTGGTGTATTGGTGTTGGTGACTTTGCTGATTATTGTAGAGAAACAGGTAAAGGACATGATATTACTAAAGAAGAAGCCTTAGCTATTTTAAAACGTGCGGAAGATAATGGTTTTGTTCATCAAATTACGAATATTGATGGAGAAAATAAAATATTTGGTATTTGTAACTGTAATGTTGAAATTTGTAATGCTTTAAGAACATCACAATTATTTAATACCCCAAATATGTCACGTTCTGCTTACGTTGCTCATGTAGAAAAAGATAAATGTGTAGCTTGTGGTAGATGTGTGGAATATTGTCCAGCAGGGGCTGTACGATTAGGACAAAAATTATGTAAAAAAGATGGTACAGAAGTACAATATCCAAAACAAGAATTACCTGATGCTGTTAAATGGGGACCAGAAAAATACGATTTTAACTATCGTGATAATAATAGAATTAATACCCATGAAACAGGAACTGCTCCTTGTAAAAGTGCTTGTCCTGCACACATTGCTGTTCAAGGATATATTAAAATGGCCTCTCAAGGAAGATACAAAGATGCTTTGGCTTTAATTAAAAAACAAAATCCATTCCCAGCAGTATGTGGAGCGGTATGTAATAGAAGATGTGAAGATGCGTGTACACGTGGTAAAATTGATGAAGCTTTATCAATTGATGCCATTAAAAGATTTATTGCCAAACAAGATTTAAATGCTGATACAAGATATATTCCACCTGTAGTTATTCCAGCAAGTATTCATATGGATCATTTTGATGAAAAGATTGCGATTATTGGTGGGGGACCTGCTGGTTTAACAGCAGCTTTCTATCTTGCACAAACAGGATATCGTCCTACTGTTTTTGAAAAGAACGAACATCCAGGAGGAATGTTACGTTATGGTATTCCATCTTATAAATTAGAAAAAGATGTTCTAGATGCTGAAATAGATGTCGCAAAAGAAATGGGTGTAGAAATCAAAACAGGAATTGAAGTAGGAAAAGATGTAACAATTCAACAATTAAGAGAACAAGGGTATCAAGCGTTCTATATTGCCATTGGTTGCAGTGCGGGTAGCTTACCTGATATTAAAAATATAAATTCACAAGGTGTAATGACAGCGATTGATTATTTACATGAATCTAACTGTGGAAATATACCGTTTGATGGTAAAGTCGTTGTCGTTGGTGGTGGAAATGTGGCCATCGATGCTTCTCGTGTATCATCAAGAAATAAAGCAAGTCAAGTACAACAATTCTGTTTAGAACAAGAAGTAGATATGCCAGCTTCTAATGAAGAAATTGCAGAAGCAAGAGAAGATGGTGTAACGATTCATTGTGGATGGGGACCTCAAGAAATAATTGAAACAAATGGTAAAGTAAGTGCTATTGTTTTCAAAAAATGTGTTTCCGTATTTAATGATGAAGGTAAATTTGCGCCAGTTTATGATGAAAATACAACAGTTACAGTGGCTTGTGAACGTGTTATCTTTGCCATCGGTCAACGTAGCGTTTGGGGAGATTTATTAAAAGGTGAAGATGTGAAGTTTAATGGACCAGCCATTGAATTAAATAAAGTCACTTTCCAATCAAGTGTTGAAGATATCTTTGCAGGTGGAGATGTTTATACAGGACCTAAATTCGCTATTGACGCAATTGCACAAGGAAAGATTGCAGCTGAATCATTACATCGTTATGTTCATCATGGACATATGGAAACAGGACGTAATCGTTGGGAATTTAAATCACTTGATACAGATGATATTTTAGTGGAAAGTTATGATCGAGGACCTAAACAAGTAGAAGGTATTAATTCAAAAGTAACTGATAAGTTTAAAGATAATGTTTTAGCACTTACAGAAGAACAAATTAAAAAAGAAACATCAAGATGTTTAGGCTGTGGTGCAACGATTGTTGATGCTAATAAATGTATTGGTTGTGGTATTTGTACAACAAAATGTGATTTTGATGCTATTAAATTACATCGTGATCATCCTGAATGTTCAACAATGACAGTAGCTGAAGATAAATTTAAAGCAATTATTCCTTATCAATTAAAACGTGTAAAAAATATTATTTTAAAGAAAAAGGTAGAACATTAAGATGCATGAATTAGGAGTAACCTTTTATGTTGTAAGAGATGTAAAAAAAGTAGCTGAAGAAAACAATGTAAAAAAAATAGATTATGTGACACTAGAAATTGGAGAAGTTTCTGGTGTCATTCATGATCAATTAGTAGATTGTTGGAACTGGGCAAGAAAAAAAGAAGCTGTGACAGAACATGCAAAAATCTATATTGAAACATTAGAAGCGATTACTTATTGTGAAGATTGTAAAGGACAATATAGAACCATTGATTATGGGAAAAAATGTCCTTATTGTCATAGTGAACATACTTATTTACTCAAAGGAAATGAGTTTAATATTAAGGAGATTGGTATTTATGAAGATAGTGGAACTTAAACAAAATATCTTTAAAGAAAATGAAGTCACTGCAGATAAAATTCGTGATGAATTTAAAAAACAAGGAAAATTAATGATCAATGTGATGTCTTCACCGGGATCAGGGAAAACCACAACACTTCTTCGTACCATTGAAAGATTAAAAGATATTTGTCGTGTCGGTGTTATGGAATGTGACATTGATGCCAGTGTTGATGCTCAAACCATTGAAGAAGGGGGCGCTAAGGCCATTCAACTTCATACGGGTGGAATGTGTCATATGGATGCAGCAATGACACAACAAGGTTTAAATGAAATGGGGATTGATGATGTTGATCTTATTTTCATTGAAAATGTTGGAAATCTTGTATGTCCGGCAGAATTTGATACCGGTGCAGGAATCAATATAACGATCTTATCAGTTCCTGAAGGGGATGATAAACCTGCAAAATATCCTCTTGTTTATACTGTATCTGATGTTGTTTTAATTAATAAAGTAGATGCTTTAGCAGTCTTTGATTTTGATAAAGAGTTGGTTGAAAAAAGAATTCATACTTTAAATCCAAAAGCACAAATCTTTTATATTTCTGCTAAAAAAGATGAAGGATTTGAACCTTGGATCAATTATTTAAAAGAAAAAATGAAAGAATGGGAGGGAAAATAGATGTCAAAAGTAAGAGTCATAGAAGTTCATGAAAATGTCTTTAACGCTAATAATCTAGCAGCTGATGAACTTCGTGAAAGATTATCTGAAAAAAAGGTAACCATGCTTAATGTGATGTCTTCACCAGGTTCTGGAAAAACAACCCTTCTTTCAGATGTCATCAATAGAATTAAAGACCAATATAAAATAGGTGTTATGGATGTTGATATTGAAACATCTTTAGATGCTCAAAAGGTTGCGGATAAAACAGGTGTTCCTTCTATTCAAATTCATAATGGAGGTTTATGTCATATTGATGCAGAAATGACAACAAGAGCTATTGATGAATTTGGGGTCGATGATTTTGATCTTCTTTTTCTAGAAAATATAGGAAATCTTGTCTGTCCTGCAGAATTTGATACGGGGGCCCATAAAAACCTTATGATTTTATCAGTTCCTGAAGGAGACGACAAACCATTAAAATATCCTTTAATGTTTAGTGTTTGTGATCTTGTTTTAATTTCTAAAATGGATACATTAGATTATTTTGATTTTGATATTGAAAAAGCAAAAGAAAATATCAAAAACTTAAATCCTAATGCAACAATTCTTTGTGTCAGCGCTAAAAGTGGTGAAGGCATGGATGAGTTTGTAGATTGGCTTAAAGAAACAATAAATAACTAAAAAGCAGTGATGAAATGAAGTCATTTCATCAACTGCTTTTTTTAATTTCTTCATTAAGCATTTCTAAAAAGATTGCAATAGCTTTAGGAAAAACTTTATATTTTTTCCAAACAAGATGACTCCTTAAAGTAAGAGGAGGATTTAAAGGTTTAAAACAAATAGGACTATCATTTGATTCATTATAAAGATGCTTTAATGTTAAAACATAACCAACATTTTCTTCACACATCAGTTTAGCGTTATAAAATAAATTATAAGTTGCTACGACATTTAAAGCTCTTTGATTACCACCAAGCCAACCACCGATACCATTTTTAACCATTTCTTGATTAGAAATAATCATTGGTTTATCTAATAAGTCTTTTGGAGAAATAGTTTCAAAATGTGCAAGTTCACTGTCTTTTTTCATGAGAACACCCCACGTATCAAGAGTCGGTAATTTAAGATAATCATACTTTGATAAATCGACAGGATCGGTGACAATTCCTAAATCAAAAATTCCTTGATCAAGTTGTTCTTCAACATATTGAGCATTTCCACTATAAATATGAAACCTAATATCGGGATGGTGTTGTTGGGTTTTACTGATTGCTTTCATGACAATACGATTTGCTTCACTTTCACTACAACCAAGATAAATATCCCCACGAATATATTTATTAATATTCTTTAAATAAGAATCTGTACGATTTACTAAACTAATAATTTGTTTTGCTTGTTCCTTAAATAATCTGCCTTCTTCTGTTAAAGATAAAGAACGCGTTGTACGATTAAATAATGTTATCTGATATTCTTCTTCTAAATCTTTAATTTGTTTAGAAAGTGCAGGTTGTGAGACATTGAGTACTTTAGCGGCCTTGGAGAAACTTTGTTCCTGTGCAACTGTTAAAAAGTATTTTAAAACACGTATTTCCATAAAATCACCTCTAGTAAGAGTATATCACTACTTATAAATAAAAGTAATAAATATATATAATATATAAGTATTGGTAATTATAAATAATGAACTATACAATACAAATGAAATAAAAAGGAGGTTATTTATGAATGCATTATCAACATTATTCCCTGTGTTTTTTATGATTATATTAGGTATGATTGCCCGTATAAAAGGCTTTATTAGCCCTGCACAAAAAGAAGGAGCCAATCATATTGTCTTTAATGTATTATTTCCAATACTTATTTTCAATGTTTTATTTACTGCTAAGATAGAATCATCAGCTATTTTGATTGTTTTATATGTTTTAATTGCTTTTACACTGGCTTTGGTTTTAGGCAAATGTATTACTAAGTTTACAGGTAAGGAAGTAGGACATATTTTTCCTTATTTACTAACTACTTGTGAAGGTGGAAATGTTGCATTACCTCTTTATAATTCTATTGTAGGAGTTGCTTATGCCAGTAATACAGTTATTTTTGATATTGCTGGAACAGTGATTGCTTTTATTATTATTCCTGTTTTAGTTGCCAAAGCTACATCAGGTAATACCAGTACTAAAGAATTATTAAAGACGATTTTTACGAATTCTTTTGTAATTGCAGTGATGTTGGGATTAGTTTTAAATCTTTTAGGTGCCTATGATATGTTGAGTCAAACAGCGTTTATTGATGTTTATACAAATACCATTCAACAAGCGACAGCACCGATTGTGAGTCTTATTTTATTGATTATTGGTTATAATTTAAAAATTAATAAAGATACTTTAGGATCATTACTAAAGCTTGTAGGTGTAAGAATTGTCTTCTATATTTTTGTTATTGCAGGATTCTTTGTCTTCTTCCCACATTTAATGGCAGATAAGATCTATATGATGGCTGTTCTCATTTATTTCATGTGTCCAACTGGATTTGCGATGCCAATGTTGATTTCACCACTTAATAAAAGTGAAGAAGATGAAGACTTTACAGCAGCTTTCATTTCATTATTTATGGTAATTACATTGATTGTTTATACATATGTGGTTTTATTTATTGCATAGAATGAAAATTTAATACATAAGACATAAAAATATTTTATAATAAAAATAATTTAAGGAGGAAAATCAATGAAATTTAGTGAAGATTTTTATTGGGGTGGTGCAGTAGCTGCTAACCAATGTGAAGGTGCTTGGAACGTGGATGGACGTGGAATGGCACGTACAGATGTAACGACAGGTGGAACAGTAAATACACCACGTATGGTTACTTTTATTGATAAAGATGGGAATAAACAAAAATTACCTAACCATGGATTTAAATTACCAGAAGGAGCTCATTTTGCTGTATTTGATGATGAACTTTATCCAAACCATGATGGTATTGATTTCTATCATCATTATAAAGAAGACATTGCTTTACTTAAAGAAATGGGATTTAAGATGTTTAGATTATCAATCTCTTGGTCAAGAATTTATCCAACAGGAGAAGAAGAAAAACCAAATCAAGCTGGTTTAGATTTTTATCGTAATGTTTTTACAGAACTTAGAAATGCAGGTATTGAACCACTTGTTTCTATTTGGCATTTTGATACACCACTTGCTTTAGAAGAAAAATATGGAGATTGGTTAGATCGTAAATATATTGCCCTTTATGAAAAATACGTAACAACAATCTTTAATGAATACAAAGGACTTGTTAAATACTGGTTAACATTCAATGAAATCAATAATACAATCAATTTCTTACCAGATAATGCCAGTGATGAAGCATATCAAGAAGCTTATCAACATTTACATTATCAATTTGTCGCAAGTGCAAGAGCAGTACAAATTGGACATGAAATTGATCCTGAAAATAAAATTGGATGTATGATTTGTGGTATTACTTATTATCCATTAACATCTGATCCAGAAGATATCTTATTCAATCGTTCTAAATGGGAAAAAGGTATCTTCTATTGTGGAGATGTTCAATGTAAAGGTAAATATCCAACATTTACAAAACGTTTATGGAAGGAACATAATGTTCAATTAGATATTACTGAACAAGATTTAGAAGAACTTAAAAAAGGAACAGTAGATATGTATACTTTCTCTTATTACATGTCACAAGCTGTTACTACTCATAAAAATGATGATACAGTAAGTGGTAATATGTCATTTGGTGTACGTAACCCATATTTAGAATATTCTGATTGGGGATGGGCACTTGATCCTAAAGGATTAAGATATTATTTAGAAATGATTTATGATCGTTATGAAAAACCATTAATGGTTGTAGAAAATGGTTTAGGTGCTTATGATACTGTAGAAGAAGATGGAAGTATTCATGATAATTATCGTATTGAATACTATCGTGCACATATTGAAGAAATGGCTAAAGCTATTGAAAATGGTGTAGATCTTATTGGTTATACAACTTGGGGATGTATCGATTTAGTTTCTGCAGGTACTGGAGAAATGAGAAAACGTTATGGTTTCATTTATGTTGATAAACATGATGATGGAACTGGAACAATGGCAAGAAGTAAAAAAGATTCTTTCTATTGGTATAAAAAAGTCATTGCTTCTCAAGGAGAAGATTTAGACTAACATAGTGAGAACTATTCAATTGAATAGTTCTTTTCTATTTAATAATCGTTTTAATTAATTGCATCATAATTTCCTTATCTTCAGGTCTTGAACTCGCTACTAGGATAGTAAGTGTTGCAAGAGCATCATTATTAATTCTTTCCATGCCATTTTTATAAAGAGCGTTATTCATGTTTAAAAAGTATAAAAAGATGGTTGCACCAATTTAGACGTGGTTTTTATTTAAGAAACAATTTTTGCTTCTTTAAACGATAGTAACATGGTATTTTTAGGTTGTCATTGGACAGATTGTCCACTGGTATTAAGCATAATAAAAACACTACGTAGATGTAGTGTTTTAAGATAAATTTTTAACTATTATGTTTTAGATTTTGTGATGACCAAAGACTTCATTATGTATATCTTCCATTTCATAATCAATATCTGTAATGCTTTTAGCACAATCTGATAAACGATTACGAATATCATCGGAAATTTCTTTATCATTTTTATAACGTAAATGATGTTCTAATGTTGCCCAAAAGTCCATCGCAATAGTACGAATTTGTATTTCTACAGGAACCATTACTTTTTCATTCGCTAAATAAACAGGAACTTCTACAACAAGATGTAAACTACGATAACCATTTTCTTTAGGATTTTTAATATAATCTTTAATCTTTAATAAATGAATATCATCTTGTCTTAAAAGAAGATCAGACATACGATAAATATCTTTAATATAATGACAAATCACACGTATACCAGCAATATCTTCAATATTTCCTTTGATTGATGAAACTTCTACAGGAAGATTTCTTCTTTTCATTTTTTCAACAACACTATGGGGAGATTTTAAACGCCATTCCATATGATGAATAGGATTATGATCAAAACGATGATGAAATTCATCATCTAAAATTTCTAATTTTGTTCTTACTTCCTTAATACCTGCTAAATACTTTTGTTCAACGTTGACATATTCATGATAAAAATCTAAATGATCTTTCGCAAAGAAAAAATCATTCATTTCACTTTTTATTTCTTTTTGCATGATACGACTCATAAAAGTTCACTCCTTATGTTTATTTTTATTATAAACGAACATAATGAACTTGAGGTGAAGTTTATGAAAAAAATCATTATTTTTCTTTTAATTATGATGAATTTAACAAGCGTTTGTGCAGTAAATGAAACACCAAGATATAAGATCATTGGTTCTTCTTATCAACAAGAAGATATTGATGAAATGTACAAAGTAAAAGATCAACTTCTTTTAAATTATAAAAAATGGGTCAAAGGTGTTGATGATGTTTATCAAGTTTTAGCAGATCATCAAGATGATTTTAATGCAAAATATTATAATGGTCTTTATACGATTGTATTAGGTGAAGGTAAAGGTAAATCTTTAGAAGGAAAGTTACAAGTTTCTTATTGTACATCAAGTAAAGAAATTAAAAAGAAATCTTGGTTGATTAAGATGTTTTCTTAATGGTGTGTACTAATAATTATTAAGTTTGTACATACTATTATAAGGAAAGAGGTGAAGTCATTGTTGAGAGAATTTGATGAACAAGCACAAAAGGCGATTGTGGTAGCTGAAAGTTTATCTTTTGATTTTGGTCATCAAAATGTTGGAAGTGAACATTTATTGCTTTCATTATTAAAGATTCATGATAATCAATTAAAAAGATTATTACAAAAATATGATGTCAATGATGCAGCAGTAGAAGAAGATATAAAAAGGTTGTTTGGCACAAATGATGATCAACCTTTTTATATGGAATATAGTCAAAGTGTAAAAAGAATATTAGAGAGAAGTATTGAATACGCTAAAGATAAAAATCAAGATCAAGTGACTTTAAATATCTTAATTATTTCTTTATTAAAAGAAAAAGAATCAGTTGCTTATGAAATATTACAAAAATATCATGTAGATGTAGAAGAAGTTATTTATTTGTTGCAGGAAAAATCTGCTTTTGAAACACCGTTGGATCAAATACCAACACTTGTCAATATTAATAAAAAAGTGAAGACTAAAAAATATAAAATTATTGGTAGAGAAAATGAAATTGATCAAGTATGTACTATTTTATCTAAAAAAGAAAAAAATAATGTTTTGATTATTGGTGAAGCGGGTGTAGGTAAGTCAGCTTTAGTAGAAAAATTAGCAATGATGATCAATCAAGGAAAAGTAGTAGATTCTTTGAAGAATAAGATTATTTATGAACTTTCTTTATCTTCACTGGTTGCGGGTACAAAGTATCGTGGTGAATTTGAAGAGAAGTTTAAAAAGATTATTGATAAAGTAAAAGACTTGGATAATGTGATTATTTTTATTGATGAAATTCATAATGTCATTGGGGCTGGTGGAGCTGAAGGGGCAATTGATGCTTCTAATATTTTAAAGCCTTATCTTGCTAGAAAAGATATGACGGTTGTTGGTGCTACAACTATTGATGAATATTATAAACATTTTGAAAAAGATCATGCAATGAATAGAAGGTTTTCTATTGTCACTTTAAAAGAAAATACAAAAGAGGAAACATTAGAGATATTAAAAGGAATTAAAGGTTATTATGAAAGTTATCATCAAATTAAAATAGATAATGTACTTTTAAAAGAATTAATAGAATTAGTAGATTGTCATATTAAAAATAGAACTTATCCTGATAAAGCGATTGATATCTTAGATTTATCATGTGTTAAAGCTAAATTTTATCATGAAAAAGAACTTACAAAGAATAGAATTGTAGAAACAATTGAAAAGTATTTAAATATTACAATTCATCATCAAATGGATTACCAAAAATTAGAAAAACAATTAAATAAAGATATTTTAGGTCAAGAAAAAGGAATTCATCAGATGATTGAAACATTTCAACATAAACAATTACCTATCTCCTTTTTTATTTATGGGCCAACAAGTTGTGGTAAAACATTAACGGCTAAATCCTTAGCTAAATATCTAAATTATCATTATTTAAAATTAGATATGAATCAATATCAAGAAAGCCATTCCCTTTATAAACTTCTAGAAACATATCATGAACAACCAAGTCTTCTTTTATCAACTTTACAAAGTTATCCACATACTGTTTTATTATTAGATCATATTGATCAAGCATGTGAAGAAATTATTCATTTATTTTCACAAATCTTAGATGATGGTTATTATGAAGATCAAGCTAAAAGAAAGATTAGTTTTGAAAATGTTGTTTTTATAATGAGTCAAACATGTACGTCATGTTGTTGTATGGGATTTAAAAAAAGTAGACAAACTAAGTATTTAAAGCATGAATTGTTTGATAAGGTTGATCAAACAATTGAATATCAACCTTTATCTAAAGAAATAATAGAAAAAATTATTCATTTACGTGAACATATTTCTATTGAGAAAATACACAATTTATTAAAAGAGGAACATGTTCCGATTAATCTATCTAAAATGATGAAACAAATTAAACAAATGTCCTAAATAAGGACATTTTTTGTATTTTATTTACACTAAATTTTATAAAATAATAATACTTTGAAAATAAAATACATTTCCTCTAACAACTCTAGTTTCATGATATAATGACAGTATAATAATCATGAAAATAATGGAGGAAGAAAAGATGACTATTAAATTACCTAAAGATTTCTTTTTTGGTGCAGCAATGTCAGGGCCTCAAACAGAAGGTGCCTGGAATGTAGGTGGAAGATTACGTTCTTATTGGGATATGTATTCTGATCAAGAAATTAATGCTTTCTTTAATAATGTGGGATCATATGTTGGAAATGATATGTACCATAAATATGAAGAAGATATTAAATTATTAAAAAGTTTAAACTTTAAATCATTTAGAACTTCTATGCAATGGACACGTTTATTAGATCAAGATGGTAAATTAAATCCAGAAGGTGCCGCTTGGTATCATAAATTAATCGATTGTGCAAATGAAAATGGAATTGATATTTTCATGAACATGTATCATTTCGATATGCCTGAATATTTAGTAAAACGTGGTGGATGGCAAAATAGAGAAGTTGTTGAAGCTTATGCGAACTTTGTAAAGATTGCAATGGAAGAATTTGGAGATAAAGTAAAATATTGGTTTACTTTCAATGAACCTATTGTAGAACCAGAACAACAATTCTTACATGGTGTTTGGTATCCATATCAAAAAGATTTTAAACAATCAATCAACGTACAATATAATATTACATTAGCTCACTGTCTTGCAGTAGCAAACTTTAGAAAATTAAAAGCAGAAGGTAAACTTTGTGAAGGCGCTAAAATTGGTATGATCAACTGTTTTGCTCCACCTTATACAAAAGAAAATCCATCTCCTGAAGATTTAGAAGCCGTACGTATGACTGATGGATTACACAACAGATGGTGGTTAGACGTTGTTGCTCATGGACATTTACCACAAGATGTTTTAGATACTGTAGAAAACGATTGGAAAGTAGAAATCAATCGTCGTCCTGGAGATGAAGCTATCTTAGCTCAAGGTAAAGTAGATTGGTTAGGATTTAACTATTATCAACCAACACGTGTACAAGCGCCTGATAGTAAGTTTGATGAAAATGGTTTACCATGTATTTCTAAACCTTATATTTGGCCTGAAAGAAAAATGAATGTATATCGTGGATGGGAAATTTATCCAAAGGGAATTTATGACTTTGGTATGAAAATTAAAAAGGAATGTCCTGATTTACCTTTCTTTATTTCTGAAAATGGAATGGGTGTTGAAGGTGAAGAAAAATATATGGATGAAAATGGAACAGTTCAAGATGATTATCGTATTGAATTTGTTAGAGATCATTTAGAATGGATTGCTAAAGCTATTGAAGATGGTGCTAACTGTTTAGGATATCATTATTGGGGTGTTATTGATAACTGGTCATGGTGTAACGCTTTTAAAAATAGATATGGGTTTATTCGTGTATGCTTAGATGATGGTTATAAACGTAAAGAAAAGAAATCGGCTTCATGGATTAGAGAAGTTGCTAGAACAAACGAATTTGAATAGTAATAAGGTGTCTACCAAGTGTAGGCACTTTTATTTTTGTCTATAAGAATGAAATTAAATAAAATATGGAAGATATATTAAAAAGGCTAGAAAAGTATTCACCATAAATACATACGCGGGACATTAAATATAAATCAATTTATATTTAATGTTTTTTTTGCGGAAATTGGAGATTTGAGCACTTTTTCAAATGCGGAAATTGGAGGTTTGAGCACTTTTTCAAATGCGGAAATTGGAGGTTTGATGATTGATACAAATGCGATTTTTGGATATACTATGTTTATAGGAGGTATAAATTCATGTTCAAAAGAAAAATATATAATAAAATTAAAGAATGGAAAGATACTTCACAAGGTAAAACAGCTTTATTGATAGAAGGGGCCAGACGTATAGGAAAGTCTACAGTTGTTGAGGAATTTGCTAGAAATGAGTACAAGAGTTACATTCTTATTGATTTTTCTATTGCTTCAAATGAAATTAAAGAAGTGTTTGAGGATATGTCAGATTTAAACTATTTCTTTCTACAATTACAGTTACATTATCATGTGGAACTTGAAAATAGAAATTCAGTTATTATTTTTGATGAAGTTCAGTTATGTCCAAAAGCAAGACAAGCTATTAAATTTTTAGTTAAAGATGGTCGTTATGATTATATAGAAACAGGTTCTCTTATTTCTATAAAGAAAAATGTAAAAGATATTTTAATTCCAAGTGAGGAAAGAAAACTTCAAATGCATCCAATGGATTATGAAGAATTTTTATGGGCTTTAGATGATAAAACAACAATGAGCTTGTTAAAAATGACTTTTGATAATAAAAAGAAATTAGGGGATCAATTAAATAGAAAACTTATGAGAAGTTTTAGACTTTATATGCTTGTTGGTGGTATGCCACAAGCTGTTAATGAATATATACAAACAAATAATTTTAAAAAGGTAGATGATATTAAAAGGGATATTATTAATCTTTATGAAGATGATTTTAGAAAAATTGATTCTACTGGAAGACTTGTACTTTTGTTTGAAGCGATTCCTTCCCAATTAAACAAAAATACGAAAGGTTTTCAGACAAAGAAAATATTAAATTCTTATAAAACAGAAGATACAACAATTCTAAGTTTAATATCAGAATTAAAAGATTCCAAAACAATATCAGTTGCTTATCATGCTAATAATCCTGAAATAGGTCTTTCTGCATATAAAGATTTAAATCTATTTAAACTTTATATGGCAGATACAGGCTTGTTTGTAACCTTACAATTTAAAGATAAAGATTTTACAGAAAATACAATTTATGAAAAATTACTTAATGATAAGTTATCTACAAATTTAGGATATCTTTATGAAAATGCTGTTGCTCAAATTCTAATAGCTAATGGACATGATTTATTTTATTATACTTTTAAAAATCTTGAACAAAAACGTAATTATGAAATTGATTTTATCATCTCTAAAAAGAATAAAATATGTCCAATAGAGGTTAAATCTTCAAATTATAAAAAACATACATCAATTGATGAATTTTATAAAAAATACTCATCAAGAATTTTAGAAAGATATATCATTCATACAAAAGATGTATCTAAAGATCAAGATATACTATGTTTACCAATTTATTTAACACAATTTATTTTATAAAAAATGATAATTTATGAGTGTATTTTGTAAAAGACTCACTATTTTTTGAAAAAACAGTGAGTTGTATGTATAGAAAATCACTAAATTTTAAAAAAACAGTGAAAAATAATTAATAGATACTTTATTAATGAGATATTTTTCTCATCTAAAAATGAAAGAATATTAGCGGATTATATTTTAAAACATCCAGAAGATGTTTTAAAAATGTCATCTAAAGAACTTGGCAAAGCTTGTTTTGTTTCTACAGCAACGGTTTACCGTTTATGTGATAAATTGAATCTTGCGGGATTTTCTGACTTAAAAATAAAGATTACTAGCTCTTTAAATGATTATCTAAAAAGTAATGGAGACTTTAATTTTGATTTTCCTGTTAATCCCTATCAAACGCATTATGAAATTGTTCATAAAATTAAAGAAGACTACGAACAAACTCTCAATTTAACGGCTAATCTTTTTAGTTTAGATCAACTAAGACTCATTGCTTCTGCAATGAAAAAAGCTAAAGTGATTGATATTTATACGTCGGCAGGAAATATTAATTTTGCTTTAAATTTTCAATTTCAAATGAAAGAAATAGGAATTGATGTGAATGTTCCAATAGATGAATACCATCAAAGATTAACAGCAGCAAGTAGTAATCAAGAACATCTAGCAATCGTGATTACTTTTGGCGGAAGAGGTATTTTATCAGATATACTACCTCGTATTTTAACTAAAACAAAAACCCCCATCGTTTTAATATCTTTTTATGATTATACCTTTAAAAAAGTAGAGGCAGATTATCAATTATATATTTCACCTTATGAAAATCACTATAAAAAGATCTCTTCATTTTCAACAAGATTATCACTTCTTTATATTTTATATACATGTTATTTTGAATTAGATTATCAAGAAAATATAGATAAGAAACTTATGTATTATCATGATATTGTTGAAGGAAGTATTAAATGAGAAAAGAATTCTAAATAATAAATGTAAAAAGAGAATTTTTGAAAAAAATTCTTTTTTTATCTCTAAATTGTTTTAAAAGATGAGTTTTTCTATGATATTTCTAGGAGGTATTTTTATGAACGTAAAAGCAATTATGTGTGATATAGATGGAACACTTCTTTCAAGTGATGGAGTGGTTGCACCTAAAACAGAAGGACTTATTGAAATCTTAAAACTCCATCATATAGATCTAAAAGAAATTGTGACTTTTGGAGATGCTGATAATGGCTACGATATGATTTTAAATGCCGGTGTTGGTGTCGTTATGGCTAATGGGAGTGATAAAACAAAAAGTGTGGCTGATTATATTACTGATGATAATGATTATGATGGTATTGGAAATTATATTGAAAAATTTATTTTAGGAGAACAAAAATGGGTAAAGTTATTTTTATTGATGTTGATGGAACATTATTAGATTATGAAAACAAATTACCTGCTTCAGCCGATAGAGCTATCAAAGAAGCAAGAAAAAATGGACATCGTGTTTATATTTGTACAGGACGCAGTGAAGTCGAAGTTTATGATTATATTTGGGGTATTGGTCTAGATGGATGATTGGTGGAAATGGTTCTTATGTTAAAGATGAAGATACTGTTGTCATGCATCAATTGATTACCCTTGAACAATGTAAACATATTGTAGATTGGTGTCATTCTAGAAATTTAGAATTTTATCTAGAAAGTAATAATGGTTTATTTGCTTCAAAAAACTTTGAAAAAAAAGGAAATCCAGTGATTAAAGTATATTATCAAAGAAAAGGAAAAGAAAATGCCAGTGAACAAACTGTACGCACAGTTTTCCCTGAAATGATTTATGGTGGTGAACTATACCGAGATGATTGTAATAAAGTGAGCTTTATTTTAAATAGTTATCAAGATCATTTAGATTCAATTAAAGAATTTCCTGATTTAAAACCTGGTACTTGGGGTGGCGCTGGAGAAATTGCTTTATTTGGTGATTTAGGTGTTAAAGGCATTGATAAAGCGCATGCCATTGATGATGTATTAAATCTTTGTTAAAAGTTTTTGCGCAAGCAAAAGCTTTTTTGTTTGACATATTTTCTTTAATAGAGATATGCTTATGTTAAGTAGAGGGTAAAAAAATGGAAATAGAATTAATACAAGATGGTAAAGGCGTTGATTATAATAAGTATCGAGATGTAATAGAGAATGTGAAAGAATCTCTTTTTAGAAGAAATATGGGTAAAGAAACAAAGGAATGGATATATATAAGTAATTTTGTAGGTATTCTTTTTGATAAAAATCGTTTGATTTTATCTTTACCAAAATCAGTTATTATTAAAGAGGATGTTGATAAAGAAACGTTACTTTATAAATATGCAAGATTATTTGATTTATATTTTATGGTTAATGAAAAAAAGTGTGATTTGATAAATAAGTATGAGTCTATTGAAAATTGGTGTAATCAAGCAATAAAAGAAAATAAAACAACAACAATGACTCAAGAAATCATCACTTTTAAATTTGAAATGGTTTTTGAATGGATGATAGGAGAATTCTTTCATAATCAAATAAGTATTCAAAAAGGCGATGTTCTTTTTAATAGTCAATTATTAGATAAAGAAATAAATATTAATGATACAAAATATAATACTTATCATTGGAATGCGATAGGCAAACAAAAAAGAGATCATAAACAAAAACAAATTGTCAAAGAAAGAGAAAGTGTTTTTATCAATCAAAATAAAAAGAATATCCCAGATATCGTTTGTGAAAGAATCCTAGAAAATCCTAAATATGAAAGACCACAAAAAAGTTGTTGTATACTTGATGCTAAATATTATGGATGGGATTATGAAAAAGAAGCTTACTATTTACCAAGAAACCTAGACATTTATAAACAATTTTTCTATCAGGAACAATTTCAGCGTATTTATGAAAAGGAAAATGAGACGAATGTAGGTGTTTATAATTTTCTTGTGTTACCTGATTATCTAGGAGATACAAAGGATACAAAATGGGGAATTATAAGACAATGTGCGGTTATAGAATTTGATTATCATCAAAATCAAAAGATTGCTGTTTTACAAGTAGATATTGAGAAACTTGTGGATTTTATTTATAGTGGATTGGATATGAAAGAAGATGTACTTTCTGTTTTTTTAGGTAATAATCGTGTTGTACCGATGATTTATGGTAATGAAAAAGTCTAACTTTAAGCTAGACTTTTTATTTCCATAATTTTTCTGGATAAATACCTTGTTCAATAAGTTCATGAATAGAATCTTGGACTAGCTGCTTATCTTCTGGATAAGTAACACCAAACCATTTATCAGTTGTTTCTAATACTTTTACTGAAGCTCTGTTTGTTTTAATTAATTGATCAACAATAATAGGTAATAAATATTCTTTAGTAAGTTCATCTCCACTATCATCTAATAAGAATTCTTTAAAACCATTTTCAAGATAATCAATAAAACAAGGATAACCAGCCCACATATTCATCGAAACGCGGTTATTTTCTTGAATGATGTCTTTGCTTTCTTCTGTATCACAATCAATTGTTCCTTGATTGTTTCTAATAATCCCTTTAGTTTCAATCACTCTATGTAAATAACCCGCTTCATCTTCTACACAAATACCACGAGTAACTGTTCCATTATCACTTAAAGTATTTTTTAAGATAAAACCAGCCATGGCCATGGTAAACTCGCTATTTCTATGACTATCTTCAATTAAAAAATCATGAAGCTTTTTAAAAGCAACTTTTCCATAATAATCATCAGCATTAATAATGACAAAAGGTTCATTAACAATACCTTTACAAGCTAAAATAGCTTGACCAGTTCCCCAAGGTTTTACTCTTCCTTCAGGGACACTACATCCACTAGGAATATGTGTGATTTCTTGATATACATATTCAACTTGAATATGTTGTTGGATACGATTGCCAATAACTTCTTTAAATTCTTTTTCGATGTCTTTTCTAATAATAAAAACGACTTTATTAAAACCAGCTTCGATCGCATCATAAATGGAATAATCCATAATGATTTCATCATGAGGACCAATTTTCGCAAGTTGTTTAATTCCTTTTCCATAGCGTGAACCAATTCCAGCCGCCATAATAATAAGTGTTGTATTCATAAAATTCTCCTTTGTCTAAATTAGATTATATCATATTTCTGGAAATATCTATGTAAATTTTATTATTTTATCACGGTGTGATAAAATAATCATGAGGTGAAAAACATGAACTATAGTTTAATTCTTTTATGTGCTGGAAGTGGCAAAAGAACAGGTTTGAAATATAATAAAATTTTTTATAAAATAAATAATCAAACTGTTTATGAAATGAATATTTCTCATTTTTTAGAGGATAATAGATGTAAACAAATTATTGTTGTAACGAAAGAAAATGAAATAGATGATATAAGAACATTAGTTAATGATTCAAGAATTGAGTATGTTTTTGGTGGTAAAGAAAGACAAGATAGTGTTTATGAAGGTTTACAAAAAGTAAAAGAAAATCATGTCTTTATTCATGATGGAGCAAGACCTTATGTAAGTAAAAAAAGTATTAATGATTTGGTTGAATGTTTAAAAACATATGATGCTGGGTTATTAATGGTTCCTTGTAAAGATACTATTAAAGAAGTTAAAGAGGGTATTGTTGTTAAAACTTTAAAAAGAGAAACTTTGATGCAGGCTCAAACACCACAAGTATTTACAAGTGAAGATATTAAGGTGGCTTATCAAAAGGCAAAAGATGAAGGATATGTTGCGACTGATGATAGTCAATTATTTGAAAGATATATAGATAAGGATATTAAGGCAGTATTAGGAGATTATAGTAATTTAAAAATTACAACACAGGAAGATTTAAAATGAAAGGTAAGCATATTAGAAAAGAGAAAAAGAGTATAGTTTGGATTTTAATTGCTTTATTTGTTTTAATAGGAGTTATTTTTGGATATTTTCATTTTAAATCTGATGATCAAGAAGATTTAAGTCGATATGAAACAATTGTAGGAACAATTAAAAATGTGGGTGATGAAACATTATTGATAGAAACAAATGATCATCAAAAGTATTTAATTTCTATTGCGGGAGCAATAGAGTCTAATAAAGGTCTTATCAAAGGAAATAGAATATATATTTACTATGAAGGAACATTAGATATAAAAAATAAAGATATCCAAAGTATAAAAGTAAAATCATATAAAGTATTGGAGTAATAAACCTAGAACAATACCTATTAAAGAAGGTATTGTTTCTTTTTTATTTTCAATATTTATATTTTCTTTTTCATCTACTAACATCCATATAGAAACAAAAAACAAATCTACCCACATATCAAGATGTTCAAAAGTCTTACCCACAATAAAAGTAAAAAATGTATATAAAATAGTTTTTAAATACTTTTTTAAATATTCTTTAAATAAGGGAGAATATTTAAAAAGTTTATTAAGATATTTTTGAATAAAAGAAAAATCATTTTTGATTAAATAATGAAATAAAATCATAAAAAATATCCAAAATAAAAATAATAGATAATTCATAATATCACCTCAATATAGCATATGAAAAAAATATGCCTATAAAGGGGTAAAATTACATAAAATAATCATTTTATTATTGCATAAAAGTAAACAATAAGATATAATGGACGAGCATGTAAAGATTATTTTACTGCCTGCTTACTAAAAAGTAAGCCAAAAGACCATAGGAGGTAAAAGAGATGAATAAATATGAAATTATGTTTATTGTAAAACCAGATGTTGAAGAAGAAGCTAGAAATACTTTAATTGAAAACTTCAAATCAATCTTAACTGCTAACGGTGGTTCAGTTGATAATGTCAACGAATGGGGATTACGTGATTTCGCTTACGAAATTAAAGATTACACAAAAGGTTACTATGTTGTAGTTGATGTAACTTGTGCACCAGCAGAAATCGCTGAATTCGAACGTTTATCAAGAATCAACGCTTCAGTTTTACGTCACTTAACTCTTCGTAAATAATTAGGAGGCATTTGACGATGATTAATAGAGTTGTTATGGTTGGTAGAATGACTCGTGATCCAGAACTTAGAAGAACTGGAAACGGGGCTGCAGTTACAAGTTTTACGTTAGCGTTAAATCGTAACTATAACTCTGCAGATGGGCAACAAGCTGATTATATTTCATGCGTTGTATGGAATAAAGTCGCTGAAAATGTTGCACAATATTGTGCAAAAGGATCTTTAGTAGGAGTTGAAGGTAGACTTCGTTCTAGATCTTATGATAATGCTCAAGGACAACGCGTATACGTTACAGAAGTTGTTTGTGACTCTGTTCAATTCTTAGAAACAAGAGCTCAAAGAGAAAGAAACCAAAGTTCTATGAACCAAGGTATGATGAATAATCAATATTCTCAACCTGCTCAACCACAAACAGATAATTTCCAAGATATGCAAACAGTTGAATTAGAAAAAGATTTTGATAATTCATTTAATATCATGGAAGACGATATTCAATTTTAGAAAAGGAGTATATGAACATGGCTTTTAAAAGACAAAGAATGGGTAGAAGAAAAGTTTGTTATTTTACAAAAAACAAAATTACTTACATCGATTATAAAGATGTTGAATTATTAAAAAGATTTGTTTCAGCTAACGGTAAAATCATTCCTAGACGTGTAACTGGAACTTCTGCTAAATATCAAAGACAATTAGCAGTAGCTATCAAACGTGCTAGACAAATGGGATTATTACCATACGTTGGTGAATAATAACTACTAAAAAACCTTGATAAATTCAAGGTTTTTTTGTTTTTTAAGAACATATTGACATCAATTTGACATCATTTGTATAAATTATTGAGTTTTTCTGATAGTGATTCTTTACTTTCGGCGTATAAATGGCTATATGTTTTTAAAACAGTATCTACCGTATCACCAATTCTATCGGCTACAATTGTTGGGCTATATCCTAAATCTATAAGTAATGAAACGTGACTATGCCGAAAAGAATGTAAAGTAAATTCTTCGTTTAGGTTGGCTCTTTTTTGAGCTTTTTTTAATCTATCTCTAATTATTACATAATATTCTTTGAAAATTCTATCATCTTCGTTGAGAATATAATGTTTTTTTAGATATTCTTCTAATTGATTACATAAAAATTGTGGTATATCAACTTTTCGAAAACTGTTTTCAGTTTTAGGAGGACCAATAGTGTCTTTTGCTTTAATGCGTTGATATGATTTGTCAATATTAATGATTCTATTTTTTAAATCTATATCTTTGACAGTTAGAGCAAATAGTTCTCCTTTTCTCATTCCTGTAAAATAAAGAATAGTAAAAATGATTTTTACTGTTTCATCCTGACAATTTTCTATTAGTTTATCGAATTCTTCTTTTGTATAAATAACTTTTTCTTTACTTTTGTGTTTTCCTATACTATCAACTGAATTACAAGGATTATTTTTTAGAGAATAATATTTTTCAGCGTAGTTAAAAATAGCGATGAGTTGTGCATTGATTTTCTTTTGATAGGCAAGAGAAAAATTCATTTTAAGTATTTCGTTTTGCCATAAACGAATGTCAATAGCGCCTATTTCATTCATTTTTTTATTTTCAAAATATGGGAGTATATGTTTTTTTATGATGTATTCTTTGACGAGAATAGTTTTAGGCTTAAGACGTGTTGACATATCCTCATTGTATAAATCTAAAAATTGAGAAAATTTCATTTCGAGTGATTGTTGTTGTGTGGCTAAAAAATCTCTTTCAAATTCTTTAGCTTCCTTTTTTGTTTTAAATCCTCTTTTTCTTTTTTGCTTTTTATTACCGTTATTATCGGTATATCTAAATTGACAAAACCATGTTTTGGTCTTTTCGTCATAATACGTTGGCATTGTTATTCGCTCCTTTTCGTGGTAAAATTGGAGCATGAAAAATGATTGCTGTGGTAGGTAATTCTTTTTCATGCTTTACACTCTAGTTGGCGCTAGGGTGTTTTTTTATTATGTAATCTTATACTTATTTTTGAAATAGTAAGCCAAAGCAACTTTGTACATACCATCAATAGATTCTTCAGTTTCAAATTCGAAATTAAAATCATTATTAGGAAAAAGAATTTTATTAATAATTTGTTTTTTATAATCGGGATTTCTTTCCTTAAACTCGTTGATACATTCTTCGTTCATATATTGTGACTCATAGATAGTTTTTTCATATTGAAATCTAGTATCTATGTCAGTTCTTTCAAGTATATCTAAAATATCCCAACGAATATACTTGAGCTTTTCGTGATCAACTTCAACAAAAGTTTTAGCACGTAGTTCAATAAGTGCATTATAAAAATTATCAAACATGTCATGAACCTTCCAACTTTGTCTATATAACTCCTTACGATGATTATCGAATGTGTCTTTCATATACTCAAATTTTCCAGAATCATAAAGCATGATGCACTCTATTTCTGAGTGATCAATTGGATGAAAATTTCGTTCATATAATGGATCCCTATTTTCTAAGTCAAAGAATACAGATGGATTGATTCCTAATTCTTCAGATATTTGTTTGATAACATCAATTTTAGGTTCACGACCATTTTCGTAATTTTGATAAGTGGTATAGGGTATGTTAAGTTTTCTTGCTAATTCAGCCTTACTATAACCTTTATTCTCTCTTTCGCGTTTAAGTATTTCAGAAAACGTACTCATATTTCCTCCTTTCATTACACATTATAGGTAAATTTAGGGTTTATGTAAATATGATTTACCTAAAATAAGTAATAAATTACTCAAAATAAATAAAAATATGTTGAATATTAACCTAAATATGGTAATATTTGAGTGTAAGGTGACTTGAAATAGGTTGTTTACATAAGAGATGGAGGTGGAAAAAGATGTATATTAGTTCAGTTAAAATAAAGATTATTCTAGCAAAACAACAAATGAGTTTAAGACAGTTTTGCAAAATAAACAACCTAGCTTACAGTACAGTAATAGGCTTAATGAACAAAGAGAGAATAGGTAATTTACGTACAGTAGAAAAGATTGCACAGGCTTTAGGTGTAAAAATTTATGAAATTTTGGAGGAGGAATAATTATGGAAAATAAAAGTGCGTATGTAAATGCTCATGAAGTATCTCAGTTATTGGGAGTAAGCCAAAGTAAAGCGTATCAAATCATAAAAAAGATGAATGATGATTTGAGAGAAGATGGTTATCTTACAATAGCTGGAAAAGTTTCCAGAGCATACTTTAATGAGAAATGGTATGGTGCAAGTAATGAGTGAATTAAAAAATAATGCATTGAATTATGTAAAAAAAGGATTTAAGGTTTTTCCTTTAAAGCCAAATACAAAAGGAGAACAAGTATTAGAATCGTGGAAATACGAGTCTACTACGAATTTGAATCAAATAGATTATTGGTGGAATAAAAATCCAAACTATAACATTGGTTTAGTTACTGGTAATGGTTTATTGGTAATTGATATTGATGTTAAAAATGGAAAAGATGGATTACAAAGCATAAAAAAACATGGAAAAGGATTACCTACCACAGCAATTATTAAAACTCCTTCGGGAGGATATCATCTTTATTACCATGTTAATAAGACAATCAGTAATCGTGTTAATCTTTATGATGGCATAGATATAAGAGGAGATGGTGGCTACGTTTTAGGAATAGGTAGCAAAACAGATAAAGGAATATATATGCTTTATAAAGATGTTCCCATTGCAAATGCAAATGAGAAAGTTTATGAGTTTATTGAACAACAAAATAAAAAAGAAAAGTATGTAGAGAACTCACAACAAGTTACTGAAGGTGGAAGAAATGATTATTTATTTCGAATTGGATGTTATCTTCAACAAAAAGGATTGAGTAATAGGACTATTCAAAAAAGTCTGGAAATTGAAAATGAAGAAAAATGTAACCCACCACTAGAAACAAAAGAAGTGATGCAAATTATTGAAAGTGTCTTTCGATATCATAAAGGATATATTGAAATAAAGAATAGTAAAAACTATGAAGGAACATATACTGTAACTGAATTATTGGAATCAAAAGATCAAGAAGAATTGGACGTTGTAGAAAATATGATTTCAATTGGTCTTACTTTATTTGGGGCCCCTCAAAAAATGGGAAAAACATTTTTTTGTTTACAGTTATGTGATTCAGTTTCAAATGGAAAAGAGTTTCTTGGGAAAAAAGTTCAAAAAGGAACAGCTCTTTATCTAGCGTTTGAAGATAAGAAATTAAATATTAGAAAAAGACTTCAAACGATGCAAATTGAAAAACAAAATCAATTTATTATCGACATATTAAAACCTAATGTACATTATGACGTTGAAGAACGTATAAAAAGAGAACTGACCATTCATAGTAATTTAAAAATTGTTGTTATTGATACCTTTGCAAAAATAAGAAATTCAAAAGATAGAGATTATGAAAGTGAATATGAGGAAGCAACATTCTTTCATGAGTTAGCTTATAAATATCATATAGCGATTATTCTAGTAACACATGTTAGAAAAGAAATAGATATCAACCATCCATTTGATGCGATTTATGGAAGCAGAGGTTTGACTGCTGGATCAGATAGCATTCTCGTAATGTTTAAGAAAAATCATTTATCAAAAAATAGACAACTTGCTATTCAAGGAAAAGATATTCCAGATGATGAGATTACTTTATATATGAATGATTTTCAAGTTTTAGAATTGGGAGAAAATGAATTTGATGACGATGTAGATGAAAATTTAGTTAAAGTAATAAATTATATCGTCAAAGAAAAAACGTTTATAGGGACTCATGAAGAATTGTGTTCTAAATTACAACTTCCAATTCTTCATAGAAAACTACAATCTATTTTAAGTAAGAATGTAGATTTGTTAGAAAAGACATACATTACTTATGAAAGATTACAGAGAAAGAAGAATGCTCGTCTTATTAAATTAACTTATCAAGAGGATGATAGCTTATAGAAAGGTGACGGTATGACGTTTAAAGGGAATAAATTGATAATCGTCACACCGTCACACAATATTTAATTTAAGAAGATAAATTATTTAAGATTTTTGTATTAGCAAGCAACGTATTTTGGGCACAAAATACAATCACAAGTTGGCGGTGCCAACTAAGAAAGAAGGTCGAATATGAAAAGAAATCATGAAATTAAAGTGAGATTGAATGATGATGAATTTAATGATTTGAATGAAAAAGTTATTAAAAGTAAACTTAGCCGAGAAGAATATATCAGACGTTGTTTTTCAAAATCAT
>NZ_JAJDKB010000019.1:0-50119 GCF_020589955.1 Faecalibacillus sp. TM498 | reverse complement strand
TCAAGCCTTATCATTAAGTTAATTATTTTTTGTCCAACAAAGTCGGTTCACTTCAGCTTTTCCTGTTTTTTATATAGAATTATTTTTTCTAATTTTGTAAGAGCTTTCAATGATGTGCAATAGTGTGTTAAAATAGCAATAAAGGTGGGATTGAAATGGATGATTTTTTAAGAGAAATACAAACATCTGTATTTAGAGAATGGATCAATAATCAAAAAAGAGATTATTATCATCTTCATCAAAGTGAAACAGATCCAGATGCAATTATTATAGAAAATGAATATTGTTATAGCTATGTAACCTTTAATCCACAATGTATTATTGAATTATGTGTAATGAATAAAAGAACAGATGAAATGGCTTTTTATCTCCATTTTCAATTCAAAACGCTTAAACATGCCATTTCTTTGTTTGAAGAAATGGATCAATGTATTAAAAAAATGATAGATCAACCGATCTGTCGACTTTTACTATGTTGTAGTGGTGGAATGACAACAGCCTTTTTTGCAGATAAAATAAAAAATGGTATTAAAGTATTAAATTTAAATATGGAAGTAGCCGCTACTTCTTATCAAAAAATATATAATGTTGCTCAAAATTATGATGTGATTTTACTTGCACCACAGGTATCTTATGTTAAATTACAAGTTGAAAAAGTCTTTAAAAACAAACTTGTTTTAAAGATACCAACACAAATTTTTGCTTCTTATAATGTGGGTGCATTGATTACTTTTATAGAAGAGTCTTTAAAACATAAAGAAAATAAATATAATGGTTATATTGAACCATTAGCTTCAATGATGGAAATAAAGACAAATAAAAATGTTTTAGCGGTATCTATTAACGCTAATGGTGAAAATAGTCATATTTCTTATCGTTTATATAATTCACATCAAGATATTGTCTTAGATAGTAATATTATTAAAAGTAATATTAAACTTCAAGATGTATTGGATGCTTTGGATACAGTTGTTTTACAAAATGAAATGATTGATGTGATTTCTATAGCTTTACCGGGTGTTATGGTTGAAGGAAATGTTTATTCAGGGATTATAGAAGGTGGTAATCATCAATTAAAAGAACGCTTAGAAAAAAGATATGAAAAAGAAATTTATTTAATTAATGATGTTAATGCCGCGGTTGTTGGTTATTATGCTTCACAAAATGGATATAAATCACTTGCTTTTTTATTTCAACCAATTGGACGTATGGCTGGAAGTGGGATTGTTGTAAATGGACAACTGGTAAGAGGAATGGATCATTTAGCAGGTGAAGTAGCATTATTACCTTTAAATCTTTCGGATGCTTATTTAACGCTAGCTAATACTCCAGAAGGTACTTTGGAGTTGGTGACTAAAAATATCATGAGTATTATTGCGATTGTGGCACCTGAAGCGATTGTTGTTTATAGTGATTTGATTTTAGATAGTCAAGATGTTAGTGATGAAATCAAAAAAGCATTAAATCAATATCCTTTAAAAGTGTATCCACAAATCATTAAAGTAGAAAATATCTTAGAATATATATTATTAGGAGCAATGATTTTAAGTGCAAAGGAGTAAGAAAATGAATATTATTTGGCATGGACATTCATGTTTTGAAATAACAGGAAAAGATGGAACAATTGTTTTTGATCCTTATCAAGCAAATTCAGTTCCAGGATTAAATTCTTTAAAATTGAAGGCAAATCTTGTGTTGTGTTCTCATGAACATGATGATCATAATGCAAGAAATTGTGTAGAAGTAGCACCAAAAGATTTTAAAGTGACATGTATTGAAACCTATCATGACCATCATCAAGGAAGTCATCGAGGTAAAAATACGATTCATATCGTTGATTTTGAAGATCTGAAAGTTGTTCATATGGGAGATATAGGTTGTATGATGGATGATATTTCAAAACTTAAAAACTGTGATGTCTTGATGATTCCGATCGGTGGCTATTATACAATTGATACCAAAGAAGCTTTAAAATATATTGAGCGTATTCAACCACGTATTGTCATACCAATGCATTATTGTAGTCATGAATTTGGTTATGATGTATTATCAACTAATGAAGGATTTATTCAAAAATCATCAAATATTGTTTATGTTGATGATTATTTAGAAGTTCATAAAGAAACAAAAGGACAAACGATTGTATTTAAAAAACCAAGGAATTAATTTTCCTTGGTTTTTGTTTTGACACCCCATGTCTAAAGACAGGGGATTCTTGTTGCCTGCCAGTATTGATGGCTGACCAGTTCATTTCTAATAGGATGGGTATTTACGATTTCATGACTTAGCTTATGATCTATATCTTTCATGATACGTTGTTCTTTGTTGTTGATTTTAACAACTGCCTTAGGCTTCTTAGCTTTTTGAAATCTTTTTCTAAGATTATTGTAGTGCCTTTTTATATATTTATTTTTTTATCGTTTCCATAAAACTTGATACTTCCTTCTGATTCTATTTTATAAAGAATTTTATATAATGTCTAATACTTATAATTTATGTTTTTAATGCTTTTTAGGCATTAAAATAAATATGATTATATTTCTTTAATTTTTTAGATAAACGTATTAAAATAGTTAGCAGTAGGGGGATAAAGAGATGAGATTAGAAAAAGTACTTAAAGAAATGCAAAAAAGACAATTAACACATTTAATTATTAATGATCCATCATCAATTGATTATTTAATCAATTATAAAAATAATCCAGGTGAAAGAATGTATTTACTTCTTTTATCAAGTGATGGACATCATAAATTATTTATGAACAATTTATTTTATTTAGATCATGAACTTGATATTGAACAAGTATGGTATAGTGATACAGATAATTATCTTCAACTACTTGCAGATGAATTTGATGGAGCATGTTCTATTGGAATCGATAAAAACTTTCCAGCAAGATTCTTAATTCCTTTAATGAATTTAGTAGATGAATGTCATTTTGAATTAGGATCTGAATGTGTTGATCGTGTGAGGATGATCAAAGATGAAAAAGAACAACAACTCATGATAGAAGCTTCAAAAATCAATGATTTAGTTGTCGATGAAGTCATTAATATTTGTGCTAAAGGTAATTTAACAGAAGAAGAAGTTTCTAAACAACTTGAAGAAATTTATCAAAAACATGGTTGTGTAGGAAATTCCTTTGAACCAATTGTTGCCTATGGTAAAAATGGTGCTGACAACCATCATAGTGGAGATGACAGCCGTTTAAAAGTGGGAGATAGTATTGTTATTGATATTGGGGGTTTATATAAAGGGTATTGTAGTGATATGACAAGAACTGTTTTCTATAAAGAAGTATCACCAAAACAAAAAACAGTTTATGAACTTGTTTTAAAAGCGCAAAAAGCAGCAGAAGCAATGATTAAACCAGGTGTTAGACTTTGTGATATTGATAAATGTGCTAGAGATATCATTGCTGAAGGTGGTTATACGGTTGAATTTAACCACCGTTTAGGACATTTCATTGGACGTGACGTTCATGAATGGTGTGATGTTTCACAAAACTTTGATTTAGAAGTTCAAGAAGGAATGACTTTCTCTATTGAACCAGGTGTTTATTTACAAGGTGAATTTGGAGTTCGAATCGAAGATCTTGTACTCGTTACAAAAGATGGATGTAAGGTTTTAAATAGTTATCCAAAAGATTTAAGAGTTATTGGTAATGACTAATTAAAAGCATAGGTTAGAAAATCTAATCTATGTTTTTTTAATACTCTAAAAATAAAGCAAGTGTTTTAGAGTGGTTTTGATGATACAAAGCACTACTTGCTCCTAAAAGACCAAGATTTAATTTATTAGATCATTTAAAACAACTTCATGTAGAATTTACTTTAGAAAATAAAGTTATCAAAATTAATTAAGATGGTATTGTTTATGAAAAACATAATCAATTAGAAATACTTTCTCATTTTGATACGATTGTTTTAGCTTTTGGTTCTAAAGCAAATCAAGATCTTTATCAAGAAATAAAAGGGGAACATGTTCATTTAATTGGCGATGCAAGTAAAGCGGGCGATGCTAAGAAGGCTATCTTTGAATCTACTCAACTTGCTTTAAAACTTTAGAAAGGGAAAACCCTTTCTTTTCTTTTTCAAATTATGAAAATAGCATCATCTTAAAAAAAATATGTTAGAATGTATTTTACGATTAGGGAGGAAGAAATATGTCACTAAAAGCAAAATATAATTTTTTACATTTATTTTATTGGTTTACTGGATGTTGTATTAATGGTTTCATTGCCGTTTTCTTACAATCAAAAGGTTTATCAAATACGGAAATTGGAATCGTAACAGGTGGTTCTTGTGTTGCTACAATTTTCCTATCACCATTTATGTCATCTTTAATTTCTAAAATTAAAGGCATGACAATCAAAAAATTAATGACATTTTTAATGTTAACAACAGTTTTGTTATATATTGCGATGGCTTTTTTACCAATACCAGCCTTTTTAGTTATGATTTTCTATGTCATCATGTATGCCTTAAATATGTCAACAGTACCTATGCTTACGATGATAGCAATGAATTATATCAATGAAGGAACATATGTTAACTTTGGACTTGCGCGTGGAATTGGTTCAGCTTCGTGGGCGACAAGTGCTTTGGTTTTTGGACAAGTCGTTTCATTTTTAGGAGCTAATATTTTATCAATTGCCTACTGTGTCTTTGCCTTAGTGACATTATTTATTTTATATCATTTACCTGAATCAAAGATTA
The DNA here is from genome assembly GCF_020589955.1 of Faecalibacillus sp. TM498. Lineage (NCBI taxonomy): Bacteria > Bacillati > Bacillota > Erysipelotrichia > Erysipelotrichales > Coprobacillaceae > Faecalibacillus > Faecalibacillus sp. TM498. The sequence goes on along the minus strand of NZ_JAJDKB010000019.1, from coordinate 45,401 downwards.
CAAAGACAAAAACAGAAGAAGTTCAAGAAGAAGGCTCTGTTGTTACTGTTATTAAAAAATATAAAATCTTCTTTTTCTTACTATTAGGTTTTTGCTTTATGTTTTCTGGAGCAACAGCGATCGGTACTTATTTAATTAATATTGTTAAAAGCTTAGGTGGAAATACGTCACTTTATGGGGTAGCTATGTTTGCTATGGCCTTTAGTGAATTACCAGTCATGATGACTGTACCAAAACTTATGAAGAAATTTAATAGTGTGACCCTTATTTTAGTGGCTTCTATTTTCTATATTTGTCGTAACTATACCATTGGTTTAGCACCAAATCTTATCGTTTTAATTATTGGAATGATGTTCCAAGGACTTTCTTATGGATTATTTACAGGGGTTATTACTTACTATGTGACTTATAATCTAGATACCCAAGATCAAATGTCAGGACAAACAATGATTGGTATTATGACATCAGGAATAGGGTCAACTTTAGGAAATGTTTTAGGTGGTATTTTACAAGATACTATAGGTTTAAATGCGTTATTCACTTTTGTTTATTTAATGACAGCTCTTGGTGCCGTTATTATCTTTATTTGTAAATTTGTAAGTGTAAAAGTCAAAAAATAACTTGCTTTTACTTAAAGACTTTGATACTATCAAGATGTTGAATGAGGGAGTAGTACACGTCTTAGGACGCGGTTTGTCAACATCATGGCGTAAGCCTGGCAAATCTTAAAGAACGAGACTCATGCATAAGTTTTTTTATGCATGGGCCTCTTTTATTTTAGGAAGAAAGGAATTTGGTATGAGTTTGTTTATTGAAATCTTTTTGATTGGGGTAGGTCTTTCAATGGATGCTTTTGCAGTATCTATTTGTAAAGGTTTATCAATGAAAAAGATAAAAAAGAGAGATGTTTTTATTATTGCACTATTTTTTGGAGGCTTTCAGGCTTTAATGCCTTTTATTGGATGGTTTTTAGGAAAAGGTTTTGAAAGTTATATTACGAGTATTGATCATTGGATTGCTTTTATTTTATTAGGTATTATTGGTGGTAAGATGCTTATTGATGGAATTAAAGCAGAAGATGATGAAGAAACAGGAGAATTTAAATTAGATTTAAAGGAATTATTTTTACTTGCGATTGCAACATCGATTGATGCTTTAGCTGTAGGGATTACGTTTGCTTTTTTAAATTATCCAATTGTGGAATGTATGAGTATTATTGGTTGTACAACTTTTATTATTTCTTTTATTGGTGTTTATATTGGTAAGATTTTTGGGTCAAAATATGAACATAAAGCAGAAATTGCTGGTGGGATTATTTTAATTGTAATTGGTTTAAAGATTTTATTAGAACATCTAGGAATATTTTAAAGGAGAGAAAGTTATGACAAATGTATTTGTATCATTATTAGTTCTTATTGTTGGTTTTATTTTATTAATGAAAGGAGCGGATTTCTTTGTAGAAGGAAGCTCTTCTATTGCCACAAGATTTCATATTCCTTCATTAATCATCGGTTTAACAATTGTGGCTATGGGAACAAGTTTACCTGAATGTGCTGTCAGTATTACAGCATCAATGGATGGAAATAATGCTTTAGCGGTGGCAAATGCCGTAGGTTCTAATATTTTTAATTTAATGGTTGTTTGTGGTATATCTGCTTTATTTGTACCGATTGCAGTGCAAGTAAATACGCTTAAAAGAGAATTTCCATTTTCTGTTTTATGTGCTATTTTATTAATGATCTTAGGTTATTTTGGGATGATCTTAGGACATATTGATGGAATTGTTCTTTTGATTTTATTTGTAGGATATATTGTTTACATGATTGTTTCGGCTAAAAAAGCCATGAATACATATCAAGAGGAAGAAGAAATTAAAGTTATTTCAATGGGATTAAGCTTGGTTTATATTGTTGGTGGAGCAATCGCTATTAAATTTGGTGGAGATTTTGTAGTAGATAGTGCTTCCAATATTGCTTTATCTTTAGGAATGTCACAAAACTTAGTCGGTCTTACCATTGTTGCTCTTGGAACTTCTTTACCAGAACTTGTTACTTCAATAGTAGCTGCTAAAAAAGGTGAAGTAGATATGGCTCTTGGAAATGTTATTGGTTCAAATGTTTTTAATATTTTATTTGTTTTAGGTATTGCAGCAACAATTAGTCCAATTACTTTTATCTTTGAAAATATTATTGATATTCTTATTTTAACAATTTTTTCTTTAATAGTTTTATATTTTGGATTTACGAAACATAAAATTGATCGTAAAGAAGGAATTATTATGCTTCTTCTTTATGTCGCTTACTTAGCCTATATCATTATACGTTAGAGAGCATTGCTCTCTTTTTTTTGTTGCTAAAAGAAAGAAAAACAATTAAAATAGAGTCATTGAAAAAGGGGTAGAAGCATGAAAAAAATAGTATTTTTAGATATAGATGGAACATTAGTTACACCAAATTATCCTTTATCAGCTCTTGTAAAAAAAGGAATTAAAAAAGCAAGAGAGAATGGACATTTGATTTTTTTATGTACCGGTAGAAATCGCGTAGGTATAGAAAATATAATGTCTGATGATTTTGATGGCTGTATTTGTTCAGCGGGTGGTTATCTTGAAATTAAAGGGGAAATGATTGAAACAACTTATTTAGATAAAGAAGAAGTTGAACAAGCAAGAAAAGTTTTTGAGCAAAATCATATACTTTATAATTTAGAATCAACTTATATGACTTTTGCTAGTGATGAATTACGTCATTATTTTGCTCATGCCTTGTTAGGTGATGAGGGTACTAATTCAGAGTTTAAAAGATTAAAAGAACAACAAAGGAAAGAATATCATATGATTGATATAAGCAAATATCAAGATCAAGGAATTCATAAACTTTGTTTTATTGCTTTTAATAGAGAAGATATTGAAAAAACAAAAATACTCTTACCAAATTACCATTTTATTGTTCATGAAATGTTTAGCCAACATTCTATCAATGGTGAAATCATCAAAAAAGGAATGGATAAGGGTCTTGCTATTAAAAAGATCGTTGAAACACTTCATATGAAAATGGAAGATACGATTGCTTTTGGTGACAGTATGAATGATTATGAAATGTTACAAGTTTGCAATTATGGTGTAGCAATGAAAAATGCATGCCAAGAGTTAAAAGCAAGTGCTGATAACATTTGTGAAAGTGTTGAAAATGATGGTGTGTATTATGAAATGGAAAGGTTAGGATTGTTTGAATGTTTGGATTAGGAACAATTGTTAATACTATAGCTGTTGTTGTAGGTGGTATTATTGGTTTGTTGTTAAAAAATGGTTTAAAAAATAGGTATCAAGAAACGATTATGCAAGGAATTGGTTTAGCAGTTTTGTTTGTCGGTATTTCAGGGGCGATGACAGGGATGTTAAAGATTTCTAAATCAATAATAGAGTCAACGGGTTCTTTAATTCTTGTTTTATCTTTATGTTTTGGAGCTTTAATAGGAGAATTTATTAATATTGAAAAAAGAATTGAACAGTTTGGTTTTTATTTAAAAAGTAAAGTAAAAAGCAATGATTCTAAATTTATTGAAGGTTTCGTTTCAACTTCACTTGTTATATGTGTAGGAGCCATGGCTATTGTTGGTTCTTTTCAAGATGGTTTACTACATGATCCAAGTATCTTGATTTCAAAAGCGGTCATGGACTTTGTTATTGTTATGGTCTTTGCTTCAACATTAGGTGTGGGAACTATTTTTTCCGCAATTCCTATCTTTGTTTATCAAGGATTACTGACGGTTTGTGCTTCTTTTCTAGCACCTTATTTTACGACGACGATGATTTCTAATATTTCTTTTGTGGGTTCGGTTTTAATATTTGCGGTAGGGACAAATTTATGTTTTCATACAAAAATTAAAGTAGGCAATCTTTTACCAGCAGTATTTATGCCCTTGTTATTAGCACTTTTTATGTAAGTGCTTTTTTGTTTGCTTGTCAATTGTCTAAAAATAATGTACGATAATAACGTTTGAAGAAGGGGGAAATTTATGTTAGACAAGTTTTTTAAGTTAAGTGAAAAAGGCACTACAGTAAAAACTGAAATTTTAGCAGGTGTGACAACATTCTTAGCAATGGCTTATATTTTAGCAGTCAATCCAGCAATGCTTGGTGAAACGGGAATGTCTGTTCAAGGGGTATTCCTTGCAACTGCTATTGCTTCTGCTGTAGCTACTATTATTATGGGACTTGTTGCAAACTATCCAGTGGCTTTATCTGCTGGTATGGGTGTGAATGCTTTATTTACTTATACAATTTGTTTTGGTATGGGCTTATCTTATAAAGGAGCCTTAGCCTGTGTTTTTGTCTCAGGTATTATTTTCTTAGTTATTTCTATTACAGGAATTAGAACAATGATTATTAATGCTATTCCTGCACAACTTAAATTAGCAATTGGGGCAGGTATTGGTTTCTTTATTGCCTTTATTGGTCTAAAAAATGCAGGTATTATTGTCGCAAATGAATCAACATTTGTCGGTCTTGGTAACTTACAAGAACCAACAGTTATTTTAGCAGTAGTTGGTATTTTAATTACTTTATTACTTTTAACTAAAAATGTTTCTGGAGCTGTTTTCTATGGTTTAGTTGTTACAGCTGTTGTGGGAATTTTTGCTGGAGTTTGTGGTGTTGAAGGAATGCCAGAAATTCCTACTGGAGTTATTTCATTTGACTTTGATTTTTCATTAGTAGGAGCATTTGCTTCAGGACTTGGAGAATTAACTTCACATCCACAATGTTATGTAGCCATCTTTTCATTATTATTTGTTGATTTCTTTGATACTGCAGGGACTTTAGTTGCTGTATGTAACAGAGCAAACTTAGTTGATGAAACTGGAAATCTAGAAAACGTAGATCGTGCTTTATTAGCTGATTCAATCGGTACAGTTATTGGTTCTATTGCTGGAACTTCAACTGTTACATCATTCGTTGAATCAACTTCAGGTGTTGAAGTAGGGGGAAGAACTGGTTTAACTGCGGTTACTACTGGGGTATGCTTCTTATTATCTGTTTTCTTTTCACCATTACTTTCATGTGTTACAAGTGCAGTGACAGCGCCTGCATTAATTATTGTTGGTATTTTAATGGCACAACAATTAAAAGGTATTGAATGGGATAATCTTGTTTATGCAGCAAGTGGATTCATGACAGTTATTTTTATGATCTTGGCTTATTCTATTTCAAATGGTATTGCTATTGGATTTATTACATATACCGTTTCTATGATTGGTGTTGGTAAAATTAAAGAAATTAAGCCAATCGTATGGATCTTAGATATCTGTTTTGTAATCTTCTTAGTGTTCTTACCTAAATAGTGAAGAAGTGAGTTTTACGCTTAGGCGTAAGACTTTTTTTTTATTTAAATGAAAAGGATGTTTGATACATCCTTTTCAATATGATAGGGTTAGAGTGTAAGCTTACATGCCTCCGGGACTGCGGAAAGTCATATGTGCTTGTGCTCTTGAAATTTCATAGTTGTCACTATGAACATCTCTGGATAAATCATGAAGTTCTTTTGTTTTTAAGTAAGTTTCTTTGTTTTCTTTACCTTTATTTTTTCTATCTTGGATGAATAAATAAAGATAAATTCCAATAATGATGATAATAATAAAAACTACTAAATAAATAAGCTTCATATAGATCACCTCTTATCTTTATTATATTATAACATTATTATGTGTAAATATTATGTACTTACAATTGAAAACACAAGATTTACACAAGTAAGTATTATAATTTATAAAAAAGGAGGGATTATGTATGTTTGATGTTCATCTTACGACAATTAAAGTGATTGATATTGAAAACAATAAAGTGGTGATTGATAGTACTTTTGGAGAAAAAGAATATGTTTTAGATAAGATTAAAAATGGAGTTAAATTTGAACTTCCTAAATACAAAAGTGCCTTACAATATCAAGAAAAAAACGATATATGTTATGTATTCACAAACAACCAAGGTAAAAAGCTATTTACTGCTTTAGATTCAAAATTAACCCAAGAATTATTAAAAATAATATCGTAATTTTAAGTAATAAAAAAGGAGCCAAACTTGGCTCCATTATTATTATGCTTTACATTCAGCGCTTCCTAATTCATTACCTTCATTGAAGTTACGTGCATTTTCCATTGTAACAACAGCGATTGCTTGTAAAGCTTCACGAGTAAAGAATGCTTGGTGACTTGTTAAAACAAGTTGAGGGAACATTTGTAAACGAGCTGTGATATCGTTTGTGATAGCAACATCACTTTTATCTGTATAAACGTTATTATCTTCACCTTCATATACGTCTAAAGCAACAGCATGGAATTTACCTTGTTTTAATGCTCTGATTAATGCTTCAGGATCAATGATAGGTCCTCTACTTGTATTAACTAACATAACTGTATCTTTCATTAAAGCGATTGTTTCATCATTAATTAAATGATAAGTTCCATTATCTCCCATAATTAATGGACAGTGTAAAGAAATTAAATCAGCTCTCTTTAATAATTCTTCTTTACTTACATAAGTTAATAAACCTTCATCAACTAATGCTTGGTTAGGATAAGCATCCCATCCTAAAACTGTCATACCATAACCTTTACAAATTCTAGCCATACATTGACCGATTTTTCCAGTACCCATGATACCAGCAACTTTATTATGTAGGTCTAAACCTAATAAACCACTTAAAGCAAAGTTGTTATCTTTAACTTTTGTATAAGCTTTGTGTAAACGACGGTTTGCTTCTTGTAGAATTGCCATTGCATGTTCAGCAACTGCATATGGTGAATAAGCAGGAACACGTAAAACTGTAATTCCACATTCTTTTGCAGCTTGTAAATCAACATTGTTGAATCCAGCACAACGTAATAAGATTAATTTAACACCACATTCATGTAATTTTTCAACAACTGGTCTTGAAGCGTTATCGTTAACGAAGATACATACAGCATCATAACCTTGAGCTAAACCAGCAGTTTCAGGTCCTAATTGAGAATCAAAATATTTGATATCTGAATTGTAAGTTCCTTGACCTTTATCTTTTACTAATTCACTAAAGAAAGTTCTATCATAATCTTTAGTTCCAAAGAATGCGATTTTTAAAACATCTACAGGTTTCTTTTCTTCAAAAGCACCATGTAATAATTCTTCAATTGCTTTTGCTGCAACTTCTTCGTCATCACCATCGATATCAAGTCTTAAAGTATCACCTTTTTTAGCACCTAATGCTAAGATTTGAAGAACGTTATCTCCATCAGCAACTTTTTCGTCTAAGTAAATTCTTACTTGGCTTTTGAAATTCACGCAACATTGAGCAAGCAATGCAGCAGGTCTTGCATGAATACCTAATGTGTTATTAACTACATAACTAATTTCTTTCATTTTAAATCTCCTCCATTTTGCAAGACCATTTTAGCACAAAAAATATGAGAATAAAGAAGAAATTGAGAAAAATTACAAAAGTAATGGAAATTTTATAAAATATCACTATAATAAGCTTGTCAAGAGGGGGAAAAATAATGCTAATTATTAATTTTATCTTAGGTTTATTACCTATTATCTGGTTAGTAATCGCTTTATGTGGTTTAAAATGGCCAGGATATAAGGCTGCTTTAGGTGCCTTAATTATTGCTGCTGTTGAAGCATTAACATATTTTGGATTCTCTATGTCAGATACATTAACTTCTATTTTAGAAGGTTTTGCATTTGCAATGTGGCCAATCGTTATTGTAATTATTGCAGCAGTCTTTACGTATAACTTATCTTTACGTACAGGATCAATCGATATGATTAAAAAATTACTTACAAGTGTATCCGCTGATAAACGTGTTTTAGTTTTATTAATTGGATGGTCATTTGGTGGTTTCATGGAAGCTATGGCTGGATTTGGTACAGCTGTTGCAATTCCAGCAAGTATGTTATGGGTTTTAGATTTTAATCCAATTCTAGCATGTCTTGTTTGTTTAGTTGCCAATGCAACACCAACACCATATGGGTCAATTGCTATTCCTACAGTAACACTTGCCACAAACTTAGGTTTAGAAAATAACTTAATCGCTTTTGCAACTTCTTGTGCTTTAAGTGTATTAATTATTTTAACACCATTTGTAATGGTTTATATTTTAGGAAAAAGTACAAAAGGAAAATCTTCTGCCTTTAAAGGCATTGTACCAGTTGTTTTAGTTTCAGGATTATCTTTCTTAATTCCAGAAATGGTTGTTTCATATTTTGTCGGTGCTGAACTTGCGGGGGTTGCAGCTTCAGTTATCTCATTAGTATGTACAATTTTAGCTAGTATGAAATTTACAAATCCAGACGCTATTCCTGATGAATATCGTTTAGAAGTAAAAAAAGGAAGTCCTTTAAAAGTAGGAAAAACTTTACAAGCATTATCACCGTTTGTTTTAATCTTTGTTGTTTTATTACTTACAAGTAATTTAGTACCACCAATTCATGATGCGTTATCATCATTTGCGACAAGTGTAAAAATTTCTACATACAAAAACGCAAGTATGACAACATTTACATGGATCAATACACCAGGTGTCTTAATTATTTTATGTGCAATTGTTGGTGGATTTATCCAAAAAGCAAAAGTATCAGAAATGGTTGCTGTCTTTATTGCAACATTAAAACAAATGATGTTTACAATTTTAACAATGTTATTTATTTTAGCAACAGCTCGTGTTATGCAATATTCAGGAATGATTGCTGCCGTTGCCGCTTTATTTTCAGTATTTGGACCTGTTTATCCATTCTTTGCCCCAATGTTAGGAGCATTAGGTACATTCGTTACAGGATCAGGTACAAGTTCAAGTGCTTTATTTGGATCAGTTCAAATGTCAACTGCTGCAAGTATTGGTGCTAATAAATATTGGCTTGTTGCCGCAAACAGCTTAGGTGTTGCTACTGGTAAAATGATGGCACCACAAAGTATTGCTATTGGATTAGTCGCTGTTGATGAAGCGGGTAGAGATGGAGAATTACTTAAAAAAGTATTACCATACGCTGCTTTATTCATTATTATTAGTGCACTCGTATGTTTCTTTGGACAATACGTATGGGCAATCTTTGGAATTGCTTAAATTAAAAATAAAAGATTTAGGAAGTGTCTGTAAAAAGATACTTCTTTTTCTTTAGGTAGATTTTAAATTATTATATGAAAAGAGAAATCACAGTAAATGATTTCTTTTTTAATTCATTGTAAAAAGTAAATATGTATTAATTTCATAGAAAATTCTCGATAAAAAGGAGATTTTATGAGATAATAGGTGCCAAGAAGGTGGAAAATATGAAAAAGGGAATTATGAGTAGTTTTATTATTTTAGGGGTTTTATTATCAGGATGTGGGAGTCAAAAAGAAGAACTTTATTCTTCATCAAATCCTGTTGATATTACAGTATGGACCTATTATAACGGAGATCAATTAAGTTCGTTTAATACGTTAGTTAAGAAATTTAATCGTACACAAGGGAAAGAAAATGGGATATATGTTGAAAGTGTTTCTTGTGGAACGGTAAATGATTTGGAAAAAAATCTTAAAGATTCTATTGAAAAGAAAGTAGGAGCAAGTGAGATTCCAGATATGTTTTCAGCCTATAATGACATTGCTTATACAATTGATCAAATGCATGGTATTGTTGATTTAAATAAATATTTTAGTGATGATGAACTTGATGAATATATTGAGGGATATGTTCAAGATGGGGATATTTTAAATAATGGAAAATTGAAAGTTTTTCCTGTTGCAAAATCAACAGAAATTTTAACAATCAATAAAACAGATTTTGATGTTTTTGCAAAAGCAACCAATGTAAGTTCTAAAGATTTATCAACAATTGAAGGACTTGTAGAAGTTTCACAAAAATATTATGAATGGACGGATAGTTTAACACCAAAACCAAATGATGGAAAAGCATTCTTTGGTCGTGATGCGATGGCAAACTATATTTTGGCGGGTTCTATGCAATTAGGACATGAAATCTTTAAAGTTAAAGATGGAAAAATGAAACTTGATTATAATGAAAAAGTGGCACGTAAATTATGGGATAATTATTATATTCCTTATATTAAAGGTTATTTTACTGCTTCTGGTGTCTTTAGAACAGATGACATTAAAACAGGAAATATTATTGGTTATGTTGGATCAAGTTCTTCAGCAACTTATTTTCCTAAAACTGTAACAAATAGTAATGATGAAACATATTCAATTAAAATGGAAACCTTACCATGTCCTCAATTTAAAGATAGTAAAAATTATGCGATTCAACAAGGTGCAGGAATGGCTGTAATGAAAACAACAAAAACAAGACAACAAGCTGCTGTAGAATTTTTAAAATGGTTAACAGATGCTAAACAAAACGTGCAATTTTCTAAAGAAACAGGATATCTTCCTGTTAAAAAAGAAGCCAATAAAGTAGAACCACTTGTTGATAATAATGACAATAAGGATACTCAAAAAGTTGTAGAAGTTTCAATTGACACAGTTAAAGAAAATACAATGTATTCTCCAAAAGCCTTTAAACAAGGAACAAAAGCAAGATATTACTTACAATCAATGATGTCAGATAAAGCAACTGAAGACCGTCAAGTTGTTGAAACTAATTTAAAAAATGGGCAAGATCTTGATCAAGCAACAGCCTCATTTACTAGTGATGAATACTTTGAACACTGGTATCAAGAAACAAAAATGCAATTACAAACATATGAAGATTAATAGGAGATTATCGTTATGAATAAGATAGGAAATTCTAAAACGGTATATCGGACGATTTTAAGGCCACTTTTAATAGTGCTTCTTGTTGAAATTGTCTTAATGACAGGGAGTTATTGGCTTTTGGGGATTAATGGCCAGCTTAATAAAAATGCTAGAGATATTTTGATACAACAAACAGAAAATAGAAAAAGTTATCTACAAAATGAAATGATTCAAAAGTGGTCTAATTTATCAACGATTTCACAAACAATCAATGAACGTACCCAACAACTTATTGATCAAGATGTCATTTCTTTACAAACATTGGATTCTTCAAGTAAAGCAAGTGCACCGCTCTTAAATGAAATTTCTAAGGAACTGATTTCAACGCTTTATAGTAAAGAAACAACAGGAATTTTTGTTATCTTAAATACACATGATTTAAGAGAAAATAAAGATAATAAACCAGGAATTTATATTCGAAATGATGACCCTAGTACGGTTTCTGTAAAAGAGTATGGAGATTTACTTTTAGAAAAAGCACCTGTGGAAGTTGTTCGTTCTCTTAATATTTCAACGGATACGCATTGGGAATCGACCTTTGATCTTTCAACAGAAGAAAACACTTTACTCTATAAACCTTTTGAAAAAGCATTTCATGATAAAATAAAGCTGGAAGCAAAGGAATATGGTTATTGGAATGAAAAAAGCTATCATTTAAAAAATAATGAGAATTCTGCAATCTCTTATTCGATGCCACTTATTTTACCAGATGGAACCGTTTATGGAGTGGTGGGTGTTGAACTTCTTACTTCTTATTTAGAAAATTTAATGCCGATCGATGAACTTAAAAATGATAATCAAGGAAGCTATGTCCTTTCTGTAGAAACGAATGCTCAACACAATTCTTTAGTTGTTTCCTCGGCATCATTAAAGCGTAAGCAATTAAAAAAATTCTATTTAACAGAAGATTATGATAAAAATAATTTTGTATTTTTAAATGGGAAAGAATACTATGCAGCAATTCAAAATTTAGATATTTATAATAGTAATGGTCCTTTTTCCAAACAACAATGGCAATTGATGTCACTTGTTGAACGAAATCAACTTTATTCATTCGCTAATCATTTTTTTTACCTACAAATTTCAATGATTATATTAGGAGGAATTGTTTCATTAATTGGAATCTTTTATGTGTCTAGAAAAATATCTGGATCAATCAGTCGTCTTTCTAAAGAAGTGGATAATTCAAGACTCGTAAAAGAAATACCAGAATTACACGCGACAGGTATTCAAGAAATTGATCAGTTTTCATCCGCAATTATTGATTTAAGTCAGGAAGTTTTGGAAACGTCGACAAAATTCTTAAACATTATGAATATGGCAAGTATTGATATTGGTGGTTATGAAATTAAAAAGGGAAGTAAAAATGTTTATGTCACAGACAATTTCTTCTTGTTGCTTGGTATTGATAAGGTCACTCTTCCTTTAACTTATGAACAATTTGAAGAATTATTTAAAGAAGTAGAAAGGGATTATCAAGTTGAAATTGAAAATGAAAACGAACGTATTTACTGTATAAAAAAATATGTAGGCTTACGTTATGTACGTTTGAAAATGAGAAAAGAAGCAGATCGTGAAATTGGTATTGCCGAAGATATTACGACAAGTTATTTAGAAAGACAACGTATTGAACATGAACGTGATTATGATGTTTTAACAGGATTGTATAATCGTTTTTCTTTCCAAAGACACATGGATTATCTATTTGAACACTCTGAACAACTAAAAAATGCTGCTTTGGTGATGATTGATTTAGATAACTTGAAAAAAATCAATGATGCCTTTGGACATGATTGGGGCGATAACTATATTCGCCAATGTGGAAAATGTTTCCAAGAAAATGTTCCTGAAAAAACAATTTGTGCGCGTGTTTCAGGAGATGAGTTCTATTTATTCTTATATGGTTTTGACAACCAAGAAGAAATACGACAAAGACTTATTTCAATGACATCAATTATGCAACATAGAACAGTTTTATTGCCTAATGGTAATAAAATGAATTTAAGTGCCTCTATTGGGATCTCTTGGTATCCTCAAGATAGTATTTATTTTGACTTTTTGAAAAAATATGCAGATTTTGCAATGTACCAAGTTAAGAAATCTACAAAGGGAAACCTTGCAGAATTTGATAAGGCCCTTTATGAAGATGAAAAACATGATCGACAAATGCATTTAGAGTTCTATCAATTAATTGAAAAGGAACAATTAACATATCATTTCCAACCGATTCTTTCCGCAAAAAATGGAGAAATTATTGCTTATGAAGCTTTAATGCGTAGTCAACTTGCTACTTTGAAAAATCCTGAAATGATTTTAAGAATTGCACGTGAGGAAAATAAACTTGAAGATGTAGAAAGAATTTGTATTTTTAAATCAACAGAAACTTTTGATCAATTAAGAAAGAATAAATTAGTTAAAGAAGATGCTTTATTATTTATTAATTCTATTGCATCGGTGTCTTTAAATGATGAAGACCGTGAACGCTTCCATCGCTATTTTAGTCATATTCAATCACAAATCGTCGTAGAAGTAACAGAAGAAGAAAATATGTCAGAAGAAGCTTTGATTCGTAAAAGAGAAACCAAAGGTTTTTCAGGAATGTTTGCATTGGATGATTATGGTAGTGGTTATAATACAGAAATTAATTTATTAAATTTAAGTCCAAAATACATAAAAATTGATCTTACTATTGTAAGAAATATTGATAAAGATTTTGATAAGCAACAACTTGTTTCAAATATTGTTGAGTATGCACATCAAAGAGAGGGTTATATTATTGCAGAGGGTATTGAAACGAAAGAAGAACTTCTTAAAGTCTTAGAGTTAGGGGTGGATTATTTACAAGGCTATTACTTATCTTGTCCTCAATTAAACCCTCAAGAAGTTTCTAATGAATCTATTAAAACAATTGAAAATTATTGGAAGAAAAGATGATGAAAAATCATCTTTTCTTTGTTATAATTGTTAGCGTTTGATAACATGAGGATAGAAATGAGCAGACATACAAGAAAATATCAATGTAAAAAAAGTACATTGTTAGAGTATCATGAAATTATTGAATGTATCATGGTGGCATTAGATGCTAAAATTCCTTATACGGCAGAACATTCAAAAAGAGTAAGTGATATGGCAGAAATTCTTTGTGGATTACTGGATTTAAATAGAAGTAAAACACGGATGATTCATATTGCTGCCCATTTGCATGATATTGGTAAAATAGGAATTGATGATGCGATTTTAAATAAAGAAGGAAAATTAGATGAACAAGAATGGAAAATGATGAAGACACACCCTCAAATAGATGCGAATATTCTTGATAAATCACATTTGTTAGTACCTTTTAGTAAAATTGTTTTACATCATCATGAACGATATGGCCTCAACGGGAAAGAAATTCCTTTAGGATTACGTATTATTGCTTTATGTGATTCAATTGATAAGATGACATAAAAAATTATCGAGATATATAGACAATTGGTTTTTGTTATCATGAAATAGAAAAAATCTAGGGAAAAGTAGTTTTCTCTTTTTTTTCGTTTTTATCAAGAAAATGACAAAAAAACATACAATGTCATGAGGTGGTTTTACATGTTAAAAAAAGGATTATGTTTATTAATAGGGATCATGATGCTTTTTTGTCAAATCAATGTTGTTCATGCAACAAATCTTGCAAGTGGGGCAGAAAGTGCAATTTTGATTGATGCAAATAGTCAACAAGTTTTATATCATAAAAATGAAACGAAAAGATTATATCCTGCATCTACGACAAAAATTATGACAATGATTTTATTATTTGAAGCTATTAAAGAAAAAAGGATTAATTGGAATGATACACTTAGTTGTTCAGCATATGCTGCAAGTATGGGAGGAAGTCAAGTTTATTTAGAAGAAAATGAAAAAATGAGTGTTAATGAACTTTTTAAATGTGTGGCGATTGCTTCTGCAAATGATGCATCTGTTTTAATTGGAGAAGGAATTGCTGGCAGTCATCAAGAGTTCGTTAAAATGATGAATGAAAAGGCTAAACAATTGAAACTGGTGAATACACATTTTAAAAATTGCACAGGACTTCATGACGTTGAACATTACACATGTGCTAAAGATTTAGCAACCATGGGAGCGTATTTAATTAAAATAGGTGGGAAAAAACTGTTTTCAGTAACATCGTTATATGATAGTTACATTCGTGAAAAAAATCATCAAAAATTTTGGCTTGTTAATACAAATAAACTTTTGAAACAATATCAAGGGGTCGATGGCTTAAAAACAGGTTATACCAAAGAAGCAGGGTATTGTATTGTAACAACGTGTAAAAAAGATAATTTACGTTTAATAGGTGTTTTAATGAATGAAGATAAGCCCCAAACACGGAATGAAGATATGAAAGGTTTATTGAATTATGGTTATTCTAAGTATCAACAAATAAAACTCTATTCTAAAGGAGAAGTGTTAGATACGTTAAAGATCAAAGATTTGGTTGATCAAGAAGTTAAAGTTATTACACCTAAAGATATTTATTATTTAAATGATAGAGCAAGTAAGGGAGAAGTGAAAACGAAAATCAAATATAATCAAATAGAACTTCCTGTTTTTAAAAATCAGGAAATAGGAGAATTAGTAGTGAAAAAACAAAATAAGACAATTGCAAGTTATTCTTTATATTTAGAAAAAGATGTCAAAAAAATGAATTTTTTAGATAAATTATTGAGAGTCTATAAATCGTTGATTTAGACTCTTTTTTTGTCATTATTTCTAGTTTTGTCGAATCTATTTTTTTTCTTTTTAAGATGAGCTAAGATGCATTTAAGGAGATGAAAAAATGGAAAATAAAATGGAACATGAAATTGAAAATGGACAACTGATTATTTCATTTTACGGAGAAATAGATGGTTATAATGTTGCGTATTATCGAAATAAATTAAATGTACTTCTAGCGATTAATGATGATGATGTCATTTTTGATTTTAAGCATACGACTTTTATCGATAGTGCAGGGGTAGGGTTGGTTTTAGGCAGGTATCAACAATTATCTAAAGAAGGAAGAAAATTATCACTTAGAAGATTGTCTAATACAGCTTATAAGGTTTTTGAGTTAAGTGGGTTATTTGAAATTATGGAATATTTAAAGGAGGCGCAAATATGACAAATGAAATGTCATTATCTTTTAGTGCAACTTTGGAAAATGAACCTTTTGTAAGAACATGTATTGCCTCTTTTGTGGTTTGTTTAAATCCTACGGTAGATGAAATTGTAGAAATTAAAACGATTGTAGGAGAGGCTGTTTCTAATGCCATCATTCATGGTTATAACGGTGATAAAGGCTGTCTTGTAAAGGTTAAAGCTTATATCGAAGATGATTTGCTTACAATCTATGTCATTGATAAAGGACAAGGTATTCAAGATATTGAAAAAGCAAGACAACCGATGTTTACTTCTAAAAAAGAATTAGAACATGCTGGAATGGGACTTAGTATTATTGAAGCATTATGTGATGAAATGACAATCGAATCTTCTTTAGAATTAGGAACTCAACTCATAATGAAAAAAAGAATTGTTCATGAATAAAGAAGCTGTTTTAAACAATATTCAATTAGCACAACAAGGGGATGAAACAGCTAAGGAATTAATTGTTAAAAATAATTTAGGTTTAGTTTGGTCGATTGTTCATCGCTTTAAGAATAATTATTATGATAAAGAAGATCTTTTTCAAATTGGTTGTATTGGATTAATGAAAGCTATCAATAATTTTGATGTTCATTATGGTGTTCAATTTTCAACGTATGCGGTGCCTATTATTATGGGAGAAATCAAACGCTATTTTAGGGATGATGGGACAATCAAGGTTTCTCGTTCACTTAAGGAATTAAATATCAAAATTAACAAAGCAAAAGAAAAATTAATTACACTTTATGGTTATGAACCGACGGTTCAAGAAATAGCAAAGGAACTGGAAGTAGATGTCATGGATGTTGTAGAAGCTATAGATGCTTCTTATTATCCAACTTCACTTTCTGAACCGATATATGAAAAAGATGGATCTACAATTTCAATGGAAGAAAGAATAGAAGATAAACATCATACAATGTGGTTTGAAAAAATTGCATTGAAATTAGAAATAGAAAAACTTGATGAAAAAGAAAGACTTATTTTATATATGAGATATCAGTTGGATTTCAATCAAGAAAAAGTGGCGCAAAGATTAAATATTTCTCAAGTACAAGTATCTAGATTAGAAAAGAAAATCATTACAAAATTAAGAAAACATTTGAATGAATCTCATTAAGTGATATAATTCATTCAGGTGATTTTATGAATGAAAGAAAAGAAAGTACGACTTCAATTATATTGGAATATGTAAGAGTCATTGTTTTAACAGTTATTGCAACTTTTATATTTTTACAGTTTGTGCAAATATCAAGAGTTAATGGTTCAAGTATGGAAAATACTTATTTTCAAAATAATATTGTTTTGATTGATAAAGTTTTTTATAAACATAGTCAACCTAAAAGAAATGATATTATTATTGTAGATTATGATGATGGTTTAGATGATACGCTTATTATTAAACGAGTTATTGCTGTTGGTGGGGATCATCTAGATATTAAAAATAATGAAGTGTATATTAATGGTAAAAAGATAAAAGAAAGTTACATTAAAGAGAATATGAATACAGAAGATCTTTCTATTGATATTCCTAAAGGAAAAGTGTTTGTCATGGGGGATAATCGTAATCATTCTTTAGATTCTAGAAAATTAGGCTATTTTGATTTTGATAATGATGTCATTGGTAAAGTCTTTTTTAAGATTCCTTTATAGGAGTCTTTTTTTTTGTATAGATATGTAATAAAAAAATATCTATATGATAAACAAGTCTTAATTGTATAATTTTAAGCAAAAAAATCGAAAAATAAATCATATTTTTACTGTTTTTATTTTGCTTGTGAAAAAAATTATGGTAAGATAATGTCAATCAATAAGGCGATTTATGGGGAATCTTATTGGTGGAAAGGATGATAAAATGTCATATAAATTTAAAATTACTAGAGGAAATGCAATTCTTAACTTTTCAGAAGAATACTGTCAATCACGTTGTGAGTTGATTGAAAGCGAATCTTTTGCGCGTGTACTTAAAGGGTATATACACGATATCAAAAGAAAGAAAACAACAGCTTATGAATACTTGAGAGAAGTTCAAAAAGAAAGTATTGATATTGTTGATGATTTAAGAACGGTTTTTAGATTATTACTCGTTATGGATCCTAAGGAATTAGCTTCAATTTATCCTAAATTTGCTCCATATTTTAGAGATATGGATGAATTTACACAAGTAATTGAAGATGTCTATTTATTCTGGCGTCGTTTACAACGTTATAGTGTGGTTTATAATGAAGAATCAAGAGGGGGATATCAAAACGTTCAATTCGCTGATGCACAAGTTAACTTTGAAGCGCTTGTTTTATCAGTATATCGATCAATTAAAAATAAATGTATTGGACAAAGTGAAAATGTTTTACGTCAAATTACTGCAGGTGTCAATGCAGGGTTACGTGTTTCAAATATGCGTTCATTTTTACCATATGAATATCGTTGTTTAGACAATATTCCATTTATTGAATCAGTTATTATTCATCCACCTTTTATTACATATTCAAAACGTAATAAAAGAGATGGTGTTTTCCCTGAAACAAAGAAAAACCCACTTGAAGATTTAAAATTTGATCCAGATCAATGGTTCTGTTATCCTGCGAAAGTAGGAGATCTATTATGTTTTGTTTATTTCAATGTCGCTTATATGGCACAAGGTGTTACTTTATGTAACTTATTCCAATTAGCAACTGAAGAAGAATATCGTAATAGAAAACCAGATATGATTTATGTTTATGGATATGAAGATGGTAAAAAACATCAATATTTCTATCAAGATGATGAAAATGATATGATGGTTGCTTTACTTTCAGCAAACGATGAATTTGATTATTTCGGTTACATGAAGAAAATGATGCTTACATTACACAATGTAAGAAAAATCAATAAAAAACAACTTCCAATCCATGGGGCAATGGTTCAAATCACTTTACAAAGTGGAGAAACAAAAAATATCGTTGTTATGGGTGATAGTGGAGCTGGTAAGTCTGAAACAATCGAACAAATTAAAGTTTATGGAGCAGCTTATATCAGAGATTTAATCACTGTTTATGATGACATGGGGTTATTATCATTAGACGAAAAAGGAACTGTTAAAACATCAGGTACAGAAATTGGGGCTTTCGTAAGACTTGATGATTTAGATGCAGGTTATAGTTTTAAAGAATTAGATAGGTCTGTTTTCATGAATCCTGATAAAGTCAATGCTCGTATCGTAATTCCAATTACAGAATATAAAGATGTAGTTGCTAAGCATGATGTTGATATGTTCTTGTATGCAAACAATTATGAAGAAGATGGAGATTCATTAAGTTTCTTTGATAATGTTGATGATGCTCTTAAAGTCTTCAGAGCTGGTAATCGTATGGCTAAAGGAACAACAACTGAATATGGTTTAGTAGGAAGCTACTTTGCAAATCCATTTGGACCTGTACAAAGACAAGATCAATGTGAACCATTATTACAAGATTATTTCCAACGTATGTTTGATCAAGGGGTTAAGGTTGGACAATTACGTACTCGTTTAGGAATTAAAGGTAATGAACATAATGGTCCTAAAGAAGCAGCTACTGAAATCTTAAAATATATTACAGGTGAAAAAGAATTAAAAATGTTAGAAGATGATGAATAATCATCTTCTTTTTTTATATTTTATACTATGGAAAAGAAAAAACGTTGGTTAATTAATTTTTTATATTATGGAATTATTTTTAGTATAGGATGTTTGATAGTTTATATTTTATTTAAAAAATGTCTGATTGTCGTTTTAAGTTATTTATCCGCTGTTTTATTAAAACCTTTTATTGACTTGATATTAGAAAAATTGCATATAAAAAATAAAGTTTTTTCAATAATTATGACAATCATCATTTTTATTCTTTTGTATACTTGTTTCTTTCTCTTTGTTTTCTTTTCATGTCTTTTTTTTATTAAAACACTTTCTTTTCTACCAAGCTTTATAGAAACGGTTTATCAAGAACTTCTTAGCCATCAATATCTCATTTCTTTTTTTACGCAATTTTATCAACAAATTCAAACTCTCATTCAAAATATTCTTTCAACAAGTATTCATTATGTATTATCGCTTGCGATGAATATGGTTCATTTTATTGCTTGTCTGTTTATTCATTTCTTTCTAACAATACTTTTTTTATTTCATCAATCACTTATTCAAAGAAAAAAAGAAAATCTTTATACGACCCTTATATCTTCTTTTACAGAGATGTTTATTATCATTATAAAAACATATAGTATTTTATTTGTTATCACATTTATAGGGCTTTTTTTAGGCTTTCAAGTGATAGGAATCAAACAAGCATTGAATCTTTCTTTTTTTATTGCCTTCTTTGACTTTTTTCCAGTATTAGGAATTGAGATGATTATGTTTCCTTGGATCATTACTCTTGCTTTATTAAATCAAATATCTCTATCATTAAAACTATTAATTCTTTATGGGATCATTGCTCTGATAAGGAATATTTTAGAACCACATCTTTTATCTAAAAAAATCAAAATACCAGCTCTCTATATGTTTGTTGCTATGTATCTGTTTATGAAATTGATAGGTATTTGGGGATTTATGGTTGCACCTTTTGTTTTGTTAGTTTTAAATAATTTTAGACAAAAAAGTAATTTTCAAGAGATTTACAAAATAATTAAAAAAAGTCTTTGAAATTTATATATGTTTTGTTATAATAGTCGTGCAACAATGTCTAGGATATGCGAATACTCAACGTATAGCTTGGATATTGCCAAGAAATTAACATATGGAGGATAAAAGAAATGTTAACAAAACAAGAAAAACAAGCTATCATGAAAGAATATGCTACTAAAGAAGGAGATACTGGTTCTCCAGAAGTACAAATCGCTGTATTAACTGCAGATATCAACAAATTAAATGGTCACTTCAAACAACATCCAAAAGATAAACACTCAAATAGAGGTTTATTAAAGAAAATTGGTAGAAGAAGAGATTTATTAAAATACTTAAAAAATAAAGATATCGAAAGATATGCTTCTTTAGTACAAAGATTAGGATTAAGAAGATAGTTAAAAAAGCGCTTAGGCGCTTTTTTTGTTAAAAGAATAAAAGGATAAAAAAACTCTATGAAATAGGAATCATAGAGTTTTCTTTTTATTCAACTGTAACTGATTTAGCTAGGTTACGTGGTTTATCAACATCACAACCTTTAAGACCAGCTGCATAGTAAGCAATCAGTTGTAAAGGTACAGCAACTAAAACAGATTGTAAGATTGGGTCAACGTCAGGTAAGATATATGTTTCTTTAACATTTCCTACTTCTTGTCCATCGATTGTAAATAAGATAACATTAGCACCACGAGCAATTGTTTCTTGAATGTTAGAAATTGTTTTAGCAGCAATATTTGGTTGTGTTGCTACAGCAATTACTAAACTTCCTTGTTCAATTAACGCAATTGGACCATGTTTTAACTCACCTGCAATATAGGCATCAGCATGGACATATGAAACTTCTTTTAATTTTAAAGCTCCTTCTAAAACAGTAGCATAATCTAAACTTCTACCAATATAATAAGCATCTTTTAAATCTTTTAAATAAGATGCATAATGTTCAAATGTTTTTTCATCTTTTAAGATGTTTTCAATATGTTGAGGTAATGAAGCAATACCTTCAATAATACGTTTATAATCTTCATTTTCATTTCCTAAAGCTTGAGAAATATACATACCAAGTAATAATAAGACAATTAATTGTGTTGTATAAGCTTTTGTTGAAGCAACAGCAATTTCAGGACCAGCACATGTATAAATTGTATGATCAGCTTCACGAGAAATAGATGATCCTAAAACGTTTGCAACTGCAATTGTTGTACATCCTTTTTCTTTAGCTAAACGTAAAGCAGCCATTGTATCAGCTGTTTCTCCTGATTGAGAAACAAAGACACACATTGTTTTTTCATCAACGATAGGATCACAATATCTAAATTCACTGGCAACTTGAGTAAAAGTAGGGATTCCTGTTAATCTTTCTAAAATGTTTGCCCCTGAAAGGCAAGCATGATAAGCTGTTCCACAAGCAACAAAGTAAGCTTTGTTGAAAGTTTTGAATTTATCATGGATGGCATCAAGCTCAGGTAAAACGATACGATCTGTTCCTTCAACACGTCCTCTTAAAGTTTCAGCAATAGCATAAGGCTGTTCATGAATTTCTTTTAACATGAATGTATCATAACCACCTTTTTGAGCAGCTTCATTATCATAAGGAATAGTAGTGATTTCTTTTTCGATAGGATTTCCGTATTGATCAAAGAAAGAAACATTTCCTTTATTTAAAATAGCGATTTCATAATCTTCTAAGAAATAAACATCTTTTGTATAATCTAAAATAGCTGGAATATCACTAGCAGCGACAGAAGCATCAGCTGTTTTTCCAATAACTAATGGACTGTCTTTTTTAGCGATAAAGACTTTATCAGGCTCAATTGTTGAAACAATACATAAAGCATAGCTTCCTTCAATTCTTGTAATAACTCTTTCTAATGCTTTTTGTAAATCTTTTTCTTTTTTATAATAATAATCCATCATATGAACAACAACTTCACTATCTGTTTCAGAATGAAATTGATATCCTTGTAAAATTAAGATTTCTTTAAGTTCTCTATAATTTTCAATAATTCCATTATGAACTAAAGAAATAGTCTCATCATTATTAGTATGAGGATGAGAGTTTAAATTTGATGGGATTCCATGAGTAGCCCATCTAGTATGACCAATCCCAACATGACCTAAAACATTTTCATCTTTTAATAAATCTTTTAAATTTTGAAGACGACCTTTAGCTTTTTTTGTAAATAAATGATTCCCTTCAATTGTTGTAATACCCGCTGAATCATATCCACGGTATTCTAGTTTTTCTAGCCCTTGAAGTAAGAATGGTAGGGCTTCTTTGTTTGCACTAATGGCAGTAATTCCACACATAAAAAATCCTCCTTTATATATTCATATGTGTGGTTATAAAAAAGAGGATACGAGATGAATTTGTTTTACAATCACTTGTAGTTTTTGTTCATCGTTTAGGTAGTATCATACCTCTAGACCATCCGCCGAATTTTTCGATAAGTCTAGTCCTCGTCAACTGCAATGCAGTCCTGGCGCTCTATTTTCAAATCTCATTTTATAACCGCATCTATTATATAGAGTACTTATTTATAAATCAACTACAAATTTTTTAAAAAAAGAAGAAAAAAAAGAAGAAAAAATGATTTTTTTAGGCGATATAATAATGGAGGTATTTTTATGGAAAATAAAAAAAGTGAGATGTCTGTAGAATATAATATGGACGAAATGAAAAAATCATTAAAAAATTTGAAAGAAACAGAATGCTATGATGTAGAAAAGTATACCTATTCTTTGTTGCATCAAACAAGACAATTAGAATATTTTTATTGTCAATTAGTTGAAGAAGAGAATCCAGAACCTGATCAAACTTATTATCATGTTTCTCGTCGACCTATGGTTCACCAAATGGCCTATTTTAATATTGGTAGAGGATTTCCTAAAGAATTGATGGATGGGCATTGGTGCTACGTTTTAAAAGATTTTGGATCGAAAATGCTCGTTATTCCCTGTACATCTATTAAAGAAGATTCGCCAGAAGCAACTGAATATGAATTAGATATTCGTGCAAAAATAAGAAAATATCCAATAAGGAGTCGTATGCAGTTGAGTGATATGCGTGTTGTTGATCTTCAAAGATTAGATATTAGAAAAAGATTTTGCAATGTAATTACAGATAAAAAAGAAATAGAAAATCACATAAAACATATTATTTTTGATGAAGATGATGAATATTAAAAGGTCTCACGAAGGAGACCTTTCTTTTATCTTATAAATTTAACAATCTCTTAGTATCTCTAGCGATAACTAATTCTTCGTTTGTTGGAATAACGTAAACTTTAACTTTACTATTTGGCGTAGAAATTAAACGATCACCTTTACCATTAACGTTTGCATCATCATCAATTTCAATACCTAAAGCTTCAGCTAATAAATTACAAATTTCTTTTCTTGCAAAGAATGAGTTTTCTCCAATACCTGCTGTAAAACAAATAGCATCAACTCCACCTAAAGCAATGAAGTAACGACCAATATAAGCAATAACTCTTCTAAAGAAAATATCCAAGGCAAGCTGCGCTCTTTCATTACCGTTGGCAGCAGCTTCTTGTACATCTCTAAAGTCACTTGATACACCAGAAACACCAAGTAATCCAGATTCTTTATTAAGCATCTTGATGACTTCTTTCATATCTAAACCAACTTCTTCGATTAAATAATCGATAACTGAAGGATCAACATCCCCAGAACGTGTTCCCATCATAATACCAGCAAGAGGTGTAAATCCCATAGATGTATTGATTGATTTACCATCTTTAACAGCAGTTAAAGAACCACCAGCTCCTAAGTGAGCAACGATAATACGTGAGTGTTCAGGGTTTCCCATCATTTCACGACAACGAGATGAAACATAGAAATGGCTTGTTCCATGAGCACCGTATTTACGTACTTTGTTTTCTACATAATATTTGTAAGGAATTGGATAAATATAACTTTTTGGTTCTAATGTTTGATGGAAAGCTGTATCAAATACAGCAACAGCACCAGCATTAGGAATAGCTTCTTTAAAAGCATAGTATCCAGTTAAATGAGCAGGATTGTGTAAAGGGGCTAATGATTTTAATTCATCAATTTTAGAAACAACATCTTCATCAATAATGACTGATTGATCAAAATAAGCACCACCTTGGACAACACGATGTCCAACACCTTTGATTTCATCTAGGTCCTTAACGATTTCTTTTTTGATTAAAGTGTCTAATAAAAGTTGAACAGCAACTTTATGGTTTTCGATTGGTAAAGTTGTGACATCTTTTTCTCCATTATACTTAATAGTAAAAATAGAATCTTCTAAACCAATTCTTTCAATAACACCAGAAGTAATAACAGTTTCATCATCCATTTCAAATAATTGGAATTTTAAAGATGAACTTCCAGCGTTTACGGAAATAATTTTTGACATAACATTCAAGTCCTCCTTATTAATACTTTTCCATTATAACACCGACAAGGAAGAAAAAACTATAAAAAGATTGAAAAAAAGAAGAGATTGATTTATAGTAAGGCTTGCCAGGGGCGCAAAATGCTGAGAAAGGTGAAAACCTTGTCCCTTATAATCTGAACTAGGTAATGCTAGCGTAGAGAGTGCAAAATAGTTTATTTGCCTTTTTGCGTATGTAAAAAGGCTTTTATTTTGCCTCATTTAAAGGAGGATGACTATGGAAATTAAATTAACTACGAAGAATATGGCTTATATGGCAATGTTTGCGGCAATGCAAGTTGTTTTAGAATATTGCACAAAATTTTATGAGATGCCAAAAGGTGGTAACTGTGCTTTTTCACTTGTTGCAATTATTTTATGTGGCTATTTGATGAATTGGGGTTACAGTTTGATTGTTTCACTTGTTTGTTTAGGTCTACATTTTGCTTTAGGACTTGCAACATTTTATGGTCCTTTATCGGTAATCTTTGATTATTTATTACCAATGGTTTTAATTGGACTTACACCACTTATTCCTTTATTAAAGGTGGGTAAGTATGAATTACCTGTTGGAATTATCGTAATGGGTGGTTTAAAAACAATTTGTCATTTGATTTCAGGATGGTATGCTTTCCAAACACCATTAAAAGCAAATTTGGTATATAACCTTCCATATAATATCGCGACAATTATTGCTTGCTTTATTTTATTTGTTCTTTTATATCCAAGACTTAAAAAAGCAGTTCATTTATAAGACTCGTTTCGAGTCTTTTTTTTCTTTGAAAGAAAGATGAATTTGTGTATAATGTAAATGTTAATAAGGAGTCGTTTGTTGTGGAAGATATTGTAGGAAAGAAAATCTTAATACATGGATATAAACATAATGGTAAAATACATAGATGTTGGTCAAAGGGACTTGTTTTACAAGAAACGGATGATCATTACATTGTTATTAATAATCGGACATTGGTGACAGAATCAGATGGCAGAATGTGGCATACACGTGAACCTGCTATTTGGTATATGCCCAAACATAAATGGTACAATGTAATTTGTATGATTAGAAAAACAGGAGTGTATTATTATAGTAATATTGCTTCACCAACTTTATATGATGGAGAGGCTTTAAAATATATTGATTATGATTTAGATTTAAAAGTATTTCCAGATGGAAACTATCGTATTTTAGATCAAGAAGAATATCGTCAACATGCTCGCGAAATGGGCTATAGTGATGAATTAGACAAAATTTTAAAGAAACAACTAGATGTTTTGATTGATTTAGCGGTAAAAAAGGGAGGACCATTTGATCAGAATTTTACTAAGAAATGGTATGGTTTTTATCAAGATTTAAAAGAGGGTTATTATGGAAAAAGTGATTACTATAAATAATAGAGATGAAACATTAGCTTTTGGTGAATATTTAGGAAAATTACTAAAACCGCATATGTTATTGACACTTAATGGTGATTTGGGTGCAGGCAAAACAACCTTTACTAAAGGAATAGGAAAGGGTTTAGGAATTAAAAGAATTATTAATTCACCAACTTTTACAATTTTAAAACAATATCAAGGAAATTATCAATTATCTCATTTTGATGCTTATCGCTTAGAAGGACAAAGTGAAGATTTAGGCTTTGAAGAAATTTTTGATAGTGATGATATTTGTGTGGTTGAATGGCCAGAATTTTTAGAAGATATTTTACCTCAAGAACGTTTAGCAATGACGATAAAAAGAATCGATGATGATCATAGAGAATTTATTTTAAAACCAATTGGTAAAAAATACGAAGAACTTGTAAAGGAGATTGAATATGAAAACAATTGTCATGGATAGTGCTAATAAGTATTTAGTAGTAGCTTTATATGAAAATCAAAAATGTTTAGCTTCTTTACAAGAAGAAGGAAATCGAAAGCAATCTGAGTATGCAATCGTTTATTTACAAAAATTATTACAAGAAAATCATTTAAAAATGAGCGATTTTGATGAAATGGTCATTACTATTGGACCGGGTTCTTATACCGGTGTACGTGTTGCTTTAACGATTGCGAAAACATTAAATGCAACGATGAATATTAAGGTAAAAACTGTTTCTTCTTTAAAGGCAATGGCAGGAATGAAAAAGGCTATTTCTATTTTAGATGCAAGAAGCCATAAATTATTTCTAGGAATTTACAATGAAGGAAAGGTTATTGTTGATGATTGTTTAATAAATATTGATGAATTTGAAAATTATCAAAAACAATATACTGATTATGAAATTGTTGGTGATACACATTTAGTAGGAATACCTGAAAAAGAAGTGGATCTTGCCAATCATATTTATACACTTTCTACTTTAGAAAAAGAAATAGAAAATGTTGATGGTCTTGTTCCAAGATATATTAAGGAAGTTGAGGCTAAAAAAATATGTCAATAAGAGAAATGAAAGTTGATGATTTAAAAAGAATTGTAGAATTAGAAAAAGATCTTTTTTTATCACCATGGAATGAAGTAGATTTTATACATGAATTAAAAGAAAACCCTATGGCGGGTTATTATATTCTTGAAAAAGAAAATCAAATTATTGGATACATAGGATTATGGTTTTTAGGTGATCAATGTCAAATTACAACAATTGCGACGGATCGACATTTTCAAGGACAAGGGTATGCAAGCCAACTGATGGAATACGCTCTTGAAAAAAGTGAAGAATTACATTATCAAAATGTTAATTTAGAAGTACGTGTTTCAAATGTCAAAGCAATTGCTTTATATCAAAAATTTGGGTTTAAAAATGTTGCTGTTAGAAAAAGATACTATAGCAATGGTGAAGATGCGTATTTAATGATCAAGGAATTGGAGGGATAGAGATGTCATTATTACTAGCAATTGAATCAAGTTGTGATGAAATGGCGATGGCTGTCTTAAAAGATCAAAGAGAATTTTTAAGTAGTGTCGTGGCAAGTCAAATCGACATACATGCAATGTATGGTGGTGTTGTCCCTGAAATTGCCAGCCGTAAGCATGTTGAATGTGTATCTGTTGTTTTAAAAGAAACGTTAAAACAAGCAAATATAAAAATGGAAGACCTTGATGCTATTTGTGTAACAAAAGGTCCAGGACTTGTTGGCTCTTTACATATTGGTTTACAAGTCGCTAAAACACTTTCTTTGGCTTATGATAAACCATTAATTGGGGTTCACCATATTGCAGGGCATATTTATGCAAATAATTATGAAAAAGATATTGTTTATCCAGCACTATGTCTTGTAGTCAGTGGTGGGCATACAGAGCTTGTTTTGATGAAACATCCTTATTCTTTTGAAGTGATTGGTGAAACTTTAGATGATGCTGTTGGAGAAGCATATGATAAAGTGGGAAGAGTTTTAAATCTTCCTTATCCTGGAGGACCGGTTTTAGATAAAATGGCTCATTTAGGAAAGGCAAGTTATCATTTACCTAAACCATTAGATGATGATAGTTATAATTTTAGTTTTAGTGGTTTAAAATCAGCAGTAATCAATTTAGCACATAATCATAGGCAAAAAGGTTTAGAAATCAATCAAAATGATTTAGCAACGTCTTTTCAAAATGTTGTTGTTGATGTTTTGGTCGATAAAACGATTCGAGCGGCTAAAGAATATGGTGTTAAAGAAATTATGTTAGCTGGTGGGGTTTCTGCTAATAGGGGTTTAAGAGAAAAGATGAAAGAGCAAGTTGCCATGTTAGAAGACGTACAATTGTCTCTTCCACCAATGAAATGTTGTACAGATAATGCAATGATGATTGCTTTAGCAGGAAAAGTTATGTATGATAATAATAAGTTTAGTGATTTATCGCTTGGCATTAAACCACATCTTGATTTAGAATTAGAATCAATAGGAGGGGATTAGTGTGGAGAAAAAAATATCAAAAGCGACAATGTCCCGTTTTCCTGTTTATTTAAAAGCGCTTAGAAAAATGCAACATGAAGGAAAAGAAACATGTTTATCGAGTGAATTGTTTGAAATTACAGGAATACAAGATACAACAATTAGGCGTGATTTTACATATTTATCAAAAACGGATAATTTTGGTAGACGTGGAAGAGGCTATGATGTTAAACATCTTATAGATGGTTTAAGTGAAGTTTTAGGTTTACGATTAGATGAACCTATTATTTTAATTGGGGTTGGCAATTTAGGAAGTGCCATTTTAAAATATAATCGTTGGCAATATACAGTAGGTAAGATTGTTTGTGGTTATGATATGGATAAAAATAAAGAAGGGGAAAGATTTGGTGTGAAAATTTGTCATATTGACAAGTTGGAAGAAACTTTTCCAAGTGATTGTAAAATTGCTATTTTGGCGATTTCAGAAAATGTTCAAGAAACAGTGGATCGTTTAATGAAATTAGGCATTAAAGGAATTGTAGATTTTACGCATAGTCATTTTATGGTTCAAGAAGGCGTTGAAGTCCAAACAGTAGATGTTGTGGTAGCTATTCAAGAATTAGTAATTAAAATGAAATCAAATGATCAAGAATAGGGAGAGAAAAATGTTTGAATTTATTACAGTAAGAGAATTATATGAATTATATATCAATGATAGAGACCAATTAGATGGTATTGAATATGTTGAATTACAAGGATGGATCCGTACAAATAGAAATAGTGGGAAAGTCGGATTTTTAGCTTTAAATGATGGAACATATTTTAAAAATGTACAAGTTGTTTATTTAGATGAAATTATTGATAATTATGAAGAAGCTTCTCATATTTCTACAGGAAGTGCTGTTAAAGTAACTGGTAAATTAAAATTAACACCAGATGGAAAACAACCTTTTGAAATTGAAGCAACACATTTAGTGGTTGAA
This sequence comes from Faecalibacillus sp. TM498, assembly GCF_020589955.1. Taxonomy (NCBI): domain Bacteria; kingdom Bacillati; phylum Bacillota; class Erysipelotrichia; order Erysipelotrichales; family Coprobacillaceae; genus Faecalibacillus; species Faecalibacillus sp. TM498. The sequence goes on along the minus strand of NZ_JAJDKB010000019.1, from coordinate 15,575 downwards.
GGAACTTGTGATGAAGATTTCCCATTACAAAAGAAAAGACATTCTTTTGAATACATGAGAGAAATTCCTCACTTAAGACCAAGAGCAAATACTTTTTATGCAATCTTTAGATTAAGATCCGTTTTATCAATGGCTATTCATGAATTCTTCCAAAACCAAGGATTCGTTTATGTCCATACACCAATCATTACTTCAAATGATGGTGAAGGTGCTGGAGAAATGTTTAGAGCAACAACAATCGATAATACAGAATTTGATAAAGATTTCTTTGGAAAAGAAGCTTATCTTACAGTTACAGGACAATTACATGTTGAAGCTTTTGCTTTAACATATCGTGATGTTTATACATTTGGACCTGCCTTTAGAGCGGAAAATTCAAATACTTCAAGACATGCTAGTGAATTCTGGATGATTGAACCTGAAATTGCTTTTGCTGACTTAGAAGATGATATGGATTTAATTGAAGATATGGTTAAATACTGTATTGATTATGTCTTAGATAATGCACCAGAAGAAATGAAATTCTTTGAAAGCATGATTGATAAAGAATGTATCAAACGTATCAAAGCAGTTAGAGATAGTGATTTTAAACGTATGACTTATACAGAAGCAATCGATTATTTATTAAAAGCAGATGTTAAATTTGAAAATAAAGTAGAATGGGGTATGGATTTAAATTCAGAACACGAACGTTATATCTGTGAAAAAATTGTTGGTGGACCAGTATTTTTAACAGATTACCCTAAAGAAATCAAAGCATTCTATATGCGTTTAAATGATGATGGTAAAACAGTAGCTGCTTGTGATTTACTTGTTCCAGGAATTGGTGAACTTGTTGGTGGATCACAACGTGAAGAAAGATATGATGTCTTAGAAAAAATTATGGATGAAAAAGGAATGGCCAAAGAAGGATTACAATGGTACATGGATCTACGTCGTTTTGGTGGATGTAAACATGCTGGATTTGGTTTAGGATTCGATCGTTTCTTAATGTATTTAACAGGTATGCAAAATATTAGAGATGTTGAACCATTCCCAAGAACTCCAAGAAATTTAAAATTCTAAAAGCCTATTCGTTAGGCTTTTTTTTGTGTATAATATGTGGGAGGTGACACACATGAATGAATATGATTTAATGAATCTCTATTTTAATTTTATTTTTAAAGACGGTAATAAGTCATTTAGGGATGTGTATGCAAGTTACGAACAACTTGGAGAATTTAAAAATTGGTTAACAAAACAAAATATAAAATTTCCATTTGTACATCAAATTCAAAAAAATGAATGTGAGTTACTTTTTAGAAGTAAAAACTTTGAAACCTATGATACGGCTTTTAAAACAAGTTATGCACATGATTTTCATAAATATATAGCAAAGGAAAAAGAAAAATATCAAGTCATTTTATTATCGGAAATCGATCAGCAATTCTTGGAAAATTTTGATAATAGTTATAATCATGATTTGATGCGCGTTTTTTGTATAAAAAAGGCATTGAAAGAAGATATCTCTTTATATGGACCTTTTCATCTGTTTTTAAATGCTCTTTATCAAATAGATCGTTGGCCTGGTGTTTTTATATTTAAAGGAGAGCAAAGTGTTTTTTATCCTGTAAAAAACATAGAGGAAGTAAAAGAATGTTTTAGACTAATAGAAACAAATAAGATTTTTGAAAAGAAATGTCAAACAAATGAAGATCAATATTTTATACAACTAAGTGATCTTCATTTAGGAACAAAGAAAACAGACAATGGACTTATTGTATTACAGGATAGTCTAGATGAACTTTATCATATGCTTCCTCATGATCATCAACTTAAATTTTTGATTACGGGTGATCTAATGAATTCGCCTAATCGTAAAAATATGTATGCAGCCTCTCATTTTATGAATCGTTTAAAAAGGAAATATCATAGTGATGTAACGTTTGTTTTAGGAAATCATGACGTCATTGTTTATGGCTTGAATCTTTTAAAAAAACAAAAGACAAAAGTGGTAGCTTATTTGCTAGGAGAAAATATTAAAGTTTATCCGGATGTTAAAATGATTGTGATCAAAATAGATTCTACTTCTCAAGGAAATCTAGCAAGGGGAATGGTCGGGCAAAGACTTTTACAAGAAATTGAAGATGAGTTATTATCTATTAATCATTTAGAGGATTATACTTTGATTGCTATGATGCATCATCATTTAATGCCACTTAGAAAAGATGATTTTTTGAAAATAAAATGGAATGAAAAACTATTCATGGGGAAAATTGCTGACTCGACAAAAGCCCTTGTGGATGCTCAAGATGTAATGTATTGGTTAGAAAAACATCATGTACGTTATATTTTCCATGGACACAAGCATATTCCTTGTGTTGTAAAAAAAGGAAATACATATATTATGGCAGGAGGTTCTTCTTGTGGAGGAGGTACCAGAGAAAGAAAAAGCAGTTATTTAAGTTATAATTTATTGAAATATAATCGTAAAGATCAAGCGTTTAAGTATTGTTTTGTATTCTATGATGATCTTACAAAACAAGAAAGACATCGTGTAAAAATAAAATTATTTATGGAGGATCAAAATGAAGTTAGTAGATAAGATGAAAGATGAAAATTTAGGACTTGCAATCCTATATAACTTTACAAAAGGGTATGGGCATGTTCCAATGAGTGTTTATGATGTAGTTTTACCATTTCTTTATCATGATGGTTTTAGAAATCATTTATTTGAAGGGGTTGAAGTAGAAGAAGCCCTTACTAAATGTGTTCAAGAGGATGCTTCTTTTATTCAAAATATATTAGATACAATTGAAAAAGATAAAGAAATGACATCAAGAGCATTAGGGATTTGTCTTTTAAATAAATATTTAAGTTTTGAATTTGAAGATAATGAAATGAAAGGGATTTATCATGAAAGCTCTATTTTAGATATTAATGAAGCAATCAATTTAGGAAAATTCTTTTCAGGAAAATCTTATGAAGATATTTTAAATATTTTAAAAAAAAAGAGTTCTAGCGTTGTCTTTTTAGATAGTGTTTGTTTAGGAGATGATGTTGATCTTTCTAAGTTGAATCAATTTGGACAAGTAACGATTTATAAACAAAGTAATCCAGAAGAAGTCATTGAACGTATTAAAGAAGCAGATATCATTATTACGAATAAATGTTTACTTACCGAAGAAGTCTTACAATATGCTTCTAAAGTAAAACTTATTTGTATTACAGCAACAGGTGTCAATAATGTTGATTTAGATTATTGTCATCGTCGTGGTATTACGGTATGCAATGTGGCAGGGTATTCTTCTTTAAGTGTTGCGCAACATACTTTTGCTTTAGCTTTAGAACTTTTACATAAAAATAGTTATTATCATAATTATGTTCAAAGTGGTCAATATAGTGAAAGTGGTATGTTTAGTCATATTGGACCTCGTTTTTATGAATTACATGAAAAAACATGGGGGATTATTGGTATGGGAAATATTGGACGTACGGTTGCTAAAATTGCTGAAGCTTTTGGTTGCCAAGTTCAGTATTATTCAACAAGTGGAAAAAATACGAAGCAAGATTATCTCTCAGTTGATTTAGAAACATTATTAAAAACAAGTGATATTGTTTCTATTCATTGTCCTTTAAATGAACAAACTAAAGGATTAATTGGTGAAGAATCATTTAAGTTAATGAAAAAAGAAGCGATTTTAATTAATGTAGGACGTGGTGGTATTGTTGATGAAGAAGCACTGGTTGAAGCTTTACAAAATAATGAAATTGCCGGGGCAGGACTCGATGTTTTTGAAAGAGAACCACTTGCAAAAGGAAGTCCTTTACTACAAATTAATGATGCTTCAAAACTTTTAATGACACCTCATATTGCATGGGCAACAGTAGAAGCAAGAAATCGTTTGTTTGATTTAGTCGTTGACAATATTCAAGGTTTTTTAAAGGGTGATTTAAAGAATGTATGTTAATGCATTCTTTTTTTGCATTTTAAAATGAATTATGTTATACTCGAAAAACTTGAGGAGAAAATGAATGAATAAATTTGAAAAATTAGGATTAAGTGAAGAATTATTAAAATCAATCAATGAATTAGGTTTTGAAAAACCAACACCTATTCAAGAAAATATTATCCCTGTTATTTTGGAAGGTTATGATGTCATTGGACAAGCACAAACAGGAACAGGAAAAACTTTGGCGTTTTCAAGTATTTTACTTACAAATTTAAAAGAAAGAAAAAAGAAACCACAAGCGTATATTTTATCACCAACAAGAGAACTTACCATGCAAATTCATGAAGAATTAAAAAAACTTGGAAAATACAGTTCTTTACGTTTTGCTTGTGTTTATGGTGGAAGTGGTATTGAAAAACAAATTAAATCGATTAAAAAAGGTGTTGATATTGTCGTAGGAACACCAGGAAGAATGATGGATTTAATGAGACGTAAAGTACTTCAACTAGATGAAGTTTCTTACGTGGTTTTAGATGAAGCTGATGAAATGTTGAATATGGGATTTGTAGAAGATATTGAAACGATTATTTCTAAGACAAATCCAGAACATACAACGATGTTGTTTTCTGCAACGATGCCAGAAGGTATTAAAAAAATTGCGAAAAATTATATGAAACCAGATTATAAGCATATTCAAGTTAAACAAAAAACAGTGACAGCTAATACAGTTAAACAATATTATTTTGAAGTTAAACAAAAAGACCGTTTTGAAACATTATGTCGTATTATTGATAGTGAAACTGTACAATCAGGAATTATTTTCTGTCGTACTAAAAGAAGCGTTGATGAAGTAACGGAACAAATGCAAAAGGCCAATTATAATGTAGAAGCGATGCATGGTGATTTAAATCAAGATCATCGTATGAGAACTTTAAAGAAATTCAAAGAGGGAACAATTCATTATTTAATTGCAACAGATGTTGCCGCTAGAGGAATTGATGTAGAAAATATTAGTCATGTTATCAACTATGAATTACCTCAAGAAGTAGATCTTTATGTACATCGTATTGGACGTACAGGACGTGCGAATCGTGAAGGAAAAGCCTATACAATTGTTGTAGGAAAAGAAGAACGCTATTTAAAAGAGATTGAAAGAAAAACAAAATCTCATATTGAAAAATTAGAAGTACCAACATTAACACAAATTCACCAACATAAAGTAACAGAATTAATGTATAAATTAGAAGATATGATTTTACATGGAGAACATAAACCAATGAAAGATTTGGTAAATCAAATTGAAAATCATATGTTAAAAGATGTAACGGCAGCTTTAATAGAATTATCTTTAAATCAAGAAATTGGTTTTCCTTATACAAAAGAAAAACTTGAATCTTCATCAAAACGTAAAAAAGGTGCAAGTGAAGGTTATACACGTTTATTTTTAACGGTAGGATCTATGGATAAAGTAAAGAAAAAAGATATTATTCATTTCTTGGTCTCAAAGGCAAATATTAGAGAAAGTGATATTCAAGGAATTGATATTAAAAGAAAGTTTACGTTTGTAAATATTAATGATAAAGCTGTAAAAAAAGTAATGAGACATTGTCAAAAAGAAAAATTAAATGGACGAAAAGTAGAAATAGAGCAAGCAAATAGCCGTTAGGCTGTTTCTTGTTCTATTTTTTTAAAAAAAATTAAAGGCGATAAAATCAACATAATTAATAAAATTTTATGAAAGCGGTATCAATTTATACTTGAATGTAAGGGCTATCATGTGTATAATTATATTAGTTGATTAATTAGGAGGATTGATTGAAATGAAACAATATGTTTACTCATTCAAAGAAGGAAATAAAGATATGAGAGTCATCCTTGGAGGTAAAGGTGCAAACTTAGCTGAAATGACAAGCATTGGTTTACCTGTTCCACAAGGATTTACTGTATCAACAGAAGCTTGTACTGCTTATTATGAAGATGGAAAACAAATTTCGCCTGAAATTTGTGCGCAAATTGATAATAAATTAGCTGAATTAGAAGCTGAAACTGGAAAAAAATTAGGAGATCCAACAAATCCATTGTTAGTATCTGTTCGTTCTGGAGCAAGAGAATCAATGCCAGGTATGATGGATACTGTTTTAAACTTAGGTTTAAATGATGAAGTAGCTACTGGGTTTACTAAAATTACAAATAATGAAAGATTCGTATATGATAGTTATAGAAGATTCATTCAAATGTTCGCAGATGTTGTTATGGGATTCCCAAAAAGCTCATTTGAAAGAAAATTTGATGATATCAAAGAAGAAAAAGGGGTTGAATTTGATACAGATTTAACTGCTGAAGATTTAAAAGAAGTTGTTGCTATTTATAAAGAAGAATACAAAAAACATGCGGGAGTTGAATTCCCACAAGATCCAAAAGTTCAATTAATGGAAGCAATCAAAGCTGTATTCCGTTCATGGAACAATGATCGTGCAATCACTTACAGACGTTTAAATGATATTCCTGGTTCATGGGGAACTGCTGTAAACGTTCAACAAATGGTTTATGGTAATACAGGAGATACTTCTGGTACAGGTGTTGCCTTCACTCGTAACCCTGCAACTGGTGAAAAGAAATTATTCGGTGAATACTTAATGAATGCACAAGGTGAAGACGTTGTTGCTGGTATTCGTACACCACAACCAATTGCGACATTAAATGATGTTATGCCAGAATGTTATGAACAATTCTGTAAAGTATGTGACATTCTAGAAGAACATTATAGAGATATGCAAGATATGGAATTTACTATTGAAAATGGTAAATTATTCATGTTACAAACTCGTAATGGTAAAAGAACTGCACAAGCCGCTTTAAAAATTGCGGTTGATTTAGTAAATGAAGGAATGATTACTAAAGAACAAGCATTATTAAAAGTAGAACCAAGACAATTAGATCAATTATTACATCCAAACTTTGAAGAAACTTCATTGAAATGTGCTCAAGTTGTAGCTACAGGATTAGCTGCTTCTCCAGGTGCTGCAACAGGACGTATTTATTTCACTGCAGAAGATGTTATTGAAGCTCATAAAAATGGTGTTCAAGATATCTTATTAGTTCGTCTTGAAACTTCACCAGAAGATATCGAAGGTATGAATATTGCTCATGGTATCTTAACTATCCGTGGTGGTATGACATCACATGCAGCTGTAGTTGCTCGTGGTATGGGTACTTGCTGTGTATGTGGATGCGGAAGCTTAAGAGTTGATGAAGAAGCTAAAGTATTAATGACACCAGATGGTAAAAAATATCATGAAGGTGACTATATGTCATTAGATGGAAGTACAGGTAATGTTTACGGTGAAAGAATTAAAACTGTAGAACCTGAAATCAGTGGTGACTTTGAAACATTTATGTCATGGGCTGATGATGTACGTACATTAAAAGTTAGAACAAATGCTGATACTCCAAGAGATGCTTTACAAGCTCGTAAATTTGGGGCAGAAGGTATTGGTTTATGTAGAACAGAACATATGTTCTTCGAAGAAGAAAGAATTTTCAACTTCAGACGTATGATTACTGCTGAAACAGTAGAAGCAAGAAAAGAAGCGCTAGAAAAAATCTTACCATATCAAAGATCTGACTTTAAAGAATTATTTAAAGCAATGGAAATCTATCCAGTAACAATTCGTTTCTTGGATCCACCTTTACATGAATTCTTACCACATACAGATGAAGAAATCAGACCTTTAGCTGAAAGTTTAGGTATGACATTTGATGCGTTAAAAGCACGTGTTGAATCATTAAAAGAATTCAACCCAATGATGGGTCATCGTGGATGCCGTTTAGCAGTAACTTATCCAGAAATTGCTGAAATGCAAACAAGAGCTGTTATTGAAGCTGCAATTGCTGTTAATAAAGAAGGACAAAACGTTGTTCCAGAAATTATGATTCCATTAGTTGGAGATATTAAAGAATTAAAATATGTTAAAGATGTCGTATGTAAAACTGCTGATGCAATTATCGAAGAAGCAGGTGTTGAATTACCATATAAAGTTGGTACAATGATTGAAATTCCTCGTGCTGCATTAACTGCAGATGAAATCGCAAAAGAAGCTGAATTCTTCTCATTTGGTACAAATGACTTAACTCAAATGACTTATGGATTCTCTCGTGATGATGCTGCTAAATTCTTAAATGAATATTATACTAAGAACATCTTTGAATCTGATCCATTTGCTCACATTGATGAAAATGGTGTTGGACAATTAATGCAAATTGCTATTAATAAAGCTAAACCAGTTCGTCCAGATATTAAATTAGGTATCTGTGGTGAACATGGTGGAGATCCTAGAACTGTTGAATTCTGTCATAGAATAGGTTTAACTTATGTTTCATGTTCTCCATACCGTGTACCATTAGCACGTTTAGCTGCTGCTCAAGCTGCTGTTAAAGAAAAAATGGGTAAATAGTTTATAAGGAGGGTAGTGAAAACTACTCTCTTTTTATTTGTGTGAAATTCAATTATTGAAGTTCTCTTTTTTTAGTGAAATAATAAAAATTAGGAGATGATAAAATGACGTATGAAGAAATGATAGAAGATGAAACTTTTATTGAGGAAATGCAAACACGTATCATGTCTGATCAAGAAATGGATACTATGTATATTCCTGATGTTGAATATATGAATATTGATGGAATCAGTCGTATTTTACAAATATTAGTACCTCGTAAAAGGGTAATGGAAAATGAAAAATATCCACTAATTGTCTATGTTCAAGGGTCTGCTTGGCATAAACAAAATGTTTATCAACATGTAGGACAACTTAATTATTTATGTAAACAAGGTTTTGTTGTAGCTATTGTACAATATCGTGAAAGTGATTTAGCGCCTTTTCCAGCACAAATAGAGGATACCAAAACAGCAATTCGTTTTTTAAGAAAACATCATGAAGAATATTTTATTGATGAACAAAATGTTTTTTTATTTGGTGATTCATCAGGTGGACATGTAGCTTTAGTAAGTGGACTTACAAGTAAATTACCATTATTTAACGGTAATTTATATTCTGAATATTCTAATGAAGTACGTGCTATTATTGATTTTTATGGTGTGGTTGATATTACGATGGAAGATGGTTTCCCAACAACAGAAAATCATCAACAACCCGATAGTCCAGAGGGATATTTAATTGGAAGAAAAAATGTTTTAGAACATTTAGATATCGCTCGCCAAACAAGTCCAATGACATATTTAGATGGTGATATTCCACCTATTTTAATTGCTCATGGAACAAAGGATCGTTTAGTTGCGTTTAAACAAAGTGTTAAACTTTATAAGGCTTTAAAAGATAAAAATAAAGAAGTTATTTTTTATCGTATGAAAGGGGCAGATCATGGTGGACCTATGTTTTTTTGTGAAGAAATGCTTGATGAAGTAATTAAATTTATAAAAAAGAGCGTAGCTCATGATTAATAAATAGGAATATGGTAAAACATTAGTACAAAATGAAGCGTTAAGTGTAACTTTTTTCTTTTGATAAAAGAGAATCAATTGTAATGCCTGCTGGGTTACCACATGCAGTCTATGGAAAAGAACAATTTAAAATGTTATTAGTTGTTGTCTTTTAATGATTGCTATGATGAAATATCATCATAGCTTTTTTTTATGTTAAGATTGGTCTATAATAATTATAAAGGTGAGTATTATGGAAAAAATAATGTTGAATTTAAATAGTTTGGCAACGATGTTATGTACATGTGATTTATATGCGTATGATGAAGCTGCTTTAACAAATGACGAATGGTTGGAAGTCGAAAAAAATTTAAAAGTTCATGGGTTAAATGGTCCAAGCAGTCTTTTTGGGTTAAATAGTGATGAATTAATGGACATATTAGATATTTCTGAATATAGTGCATATAAAATTGTGCGACGAATGAAATCGATACAGTTTTTTTTAAAAAAATTGCATGAATATGAACAACAAGGAATTCGTATTATTACTAAATATGATGAAGAGTATCCTCAAAATCTAATCAAGAAAATGAAAAAGAGTGCACCCCTTTGCTTATTTATTGCAGGAACATTACCGGTGAAATTTGAAGGCATTTCTATTACGGGATTGCAAACAGTTTCTAAAAAAGAAAAAGGATATGTTAAACGACTTGTTGATAAGATCAATAATGAAGATAAATGGTTGATTTCTAATGATTGTAAAGGAATTGATCAAGAAGCCTTTCATTATGGATTGCATCATCATAGTCAAATAATTTGCTTTGTTTGTGAAAATATGCTAAATAAAATACAGGAATATAAAAAGAGTATTAGAATGGGGAAGGTTGTTTTTTTAAGTGCTGTTGATCCTGCTAAAAGATTTACTGTTACTCATGCTATTGATAGAAATAGTTATGTATGTGCTTTGTCAATGTTTCAAATTGTTGTTTCAAGTAAAATAAATAGTGGTGCTACTTGGTTTACAATCATGCATAATATGCATCATAATTGGACTGTTTCATTGGTTCTTGATAATGATTGTTTTGGAAATCAAAGACTACTAGAAATGAAAACAGTACCAATTTATATAAAAAATATTGTTTCAGATACAAGTTTTGAGATGATTTATGAACTTAATAAAAAAGAAAATATAGAAGAAGTTAATATTGATCAAATGTCAATATTTGAATTTATAGGAGATACGAATGAATCAAGAATATAAAATATATAAAATTACATACTTTTTGATGGCTGTGAATGTTATTGCATATCTGTATACTTCGTTAAAATATGGTTTATCAATGTCTGCTATGCAAGGGATACAAGTTGGAGGTTTTAATCCTTTGTATGTTTATTACTATCATGAATATTACCGATTGATTACAGCTAATTTTATTCACTTTGGTTTAATGCATATTTTTTGTAATGTTTATTCTTTATATAATTTAGGAATGTTAATGGAAAAAATATTAAAAGAGAAAAAATATATTATCGTTATTGTAGTTTCGATGATTTCTACAACATTATTTTCTTATTTGTTATTTTTATTATTTAATATTGGTACAAATAGTGTGATGGGTGGTATTTCCGGTGTTATTTTTGGACTTATTGGTTCGCTTTTAGCACTATCTGTTTTATATGGTGATGTGTATAGCTATTTGTTTAAACAAATTGTTTCTAGTGTTGTATTGATGCTTTTTATTTCGGTGGCTGTTCCTTCGATTTCTTTAGTGGGTCATTTGGGCGGAATGATTGGTGGATTTGTTGCAACGTTTGTTTTAGAAAATATAGATTCAAAAAAGAAAGAAAGAATAATAAATTAGGGGGATATAATGAATTTACAAGAAAAATACAATGAATATAAACAAAGGCAAGAGGCCAAAAAGTTTTTTAATCAAAATAATGATTATCATTTATCAATAAGTGATTATATAAAAATGTTTGTTGTTGGTACAGTAATTGCTATTTTTTCAACAATTGCTTTTGATTTTATTAGTTTACAAATAGGGTGGAGCTTTTCATATTTTGATATTTTAACAGGTTATTTTACAGGTTTTATTGTTTTAAAAATAGCACGTTATGGAAGCGAAAAAGTTGGGATCATTTCAGTGATATGCTATCTACTTGGAACGCTGTTTACACCAATATTGACATATTATGCTTTTTGGGGTCAATCTCTTACTTTGATGATAGCTATTCAATTAGCAATAGGACAGTTTAGCAATCTTTTTTCTTTAGTTTTTATAGCTATTGGAGCAATGACAGCGTATATAACAAGTAAAAATTAGTAGGACTATAAGGTCCTATTTTTTATTTTTGATAGAAATAGTAAGCGAATTCATGAATTCGTGTAGTCAAAATGTTTGGAAAGTAGTATAATAATAGAAGCAAAAGGAGGAATTTTTTAATTATGGCTAAGAAATATTTGTCAATGGATGGGAACCAAGCTGCTGCTCATGTTGCATATGCATTTTCTGAAGTAGCAAGTATCTATCCAATCACACCTTCATCTCCAATGGCTGAACATGCTGAAGCATGGGCTGCAAATGGAATGAAGAATATCTTTGGGTCTCCTGTGAATGTTATTGAAATGCAATCAGAAGCAGGTGCTGCAGGTGCAGTTCATGGGGCTTTACAAGGTGGTGCTCTAGCAACTACATTTACTGCATCTCAAGGATTGTTATTAATGATCCCAAACCTTTATAAAATTGTTGGTGAAAATTTACCAGGTGTATTCCATGTTGCTGCACGTGCTTTAGCAACTCGTTCACTTAATATCTTTGGGGATCATCAAGACGTGTATGCTTGTCGTCAAACAGGTATTCCAATGATTTGTTCACACTCAGTACAAGAAGTAATGGATTTAGGAGGAGTTGCTCACTTAACAGCAATTAAAGGGTCTGTTCCAGTAATGCACTTCTTTGATGGATTTAGAACATCTCATGAAATTCAAAAAGTAGAAGTTATGGATTATGATGTATTAGAAAGCTTATTAGATAAAGAAGCTTTAGCTAAATTTAAAGCAAATGCATTAAACCCTCATACAAACCCAATTGAACGTGGGGGAGCTGAAAACGATGATATCTACTTCCAAGGTAGAGAAGCTCAAAATAAACATATCGATGCAGTTGTAGAAATCGCTGCTGATTACATGAAAAAAATCTCAGAAGTAACAGGTAGAGAATATGCACCATTTACTTATTATGGTGATCCAAATGCTGATAGAGTTATTATCGCTATGGGTTCTGTTACTGAAACAATTAAAGATACAATTGATGAAATGGCTAAATCTGGAGAAAAAGTTGGTTTAGTTAAAGTTCATTTATATCGTCCATTCTCAGCAAAATACTTATTAAAAGTATTACCTGCTTCAGCTAAGAAAATTGCGGTATTAGATCGTACAAAAGAACCAGGATCTGCTGGTGAACCATTATACTTAGATGTATGCAGTGTTGTAAAAGATGCGGATGTTTTAATTGGTGGACGTTATGGTATGGGTTCTAAAGATACAAACCCTGCTCAAATTAAAGCTGTTTATGATCATTTGAATTCTGATAATCCATTCAATAGTTTTACTATTGGTATTGTTGATGATGTTACTCATTTATCATTACCAACTGAAGAATTTAATGTAACAGGTGACTATACAGAATGTCTATTCTATGGTTTAGGATCAGATGGTACTGTATCAGCTAATAAATCATCTATTAAAATTATTGGTGATCATACAGATTTATATTCTCAAGCTTACTTTGCTTATGATAGTAAAAAAGCAGGTGGAACAACTCGTTCTAACTTAAGATTTGGGGCTTCACCAATTCGTGCTACATATTATGTAAATAATGCAGACTTTATCTCATGCTCATTAGATAATTATGTATTAAAATATGATATGTTGAAAAACTTAAAGAAAAATGGTTCATTCTTATTAAATACAGAATTCTCTAAAGAAGAAGTTGCTGACTATTTACCAAATAGAGTGAAAAAACAATTAGCTACAAAGAATGCTAAATTCTATATTATTAATGCTAATAAGATTGCTATGGAAATTGGGATGGGACGCCGTACAAATACTATTTTACAATCTGCCTTCTTTGCATTAAACCCACAAATTTTACCAATTGATAAAGCTGTTGAATATATGAAAGAAATGGCTAAAAAATCTTATAGTAAAAAAGGTGATGCCATTGTTCAATTAAACTACAAAGCAATTGATGCTGGTAAAGATGCAATTGAAGAAGTAACAGTTGATCCAAAATGGGCTGATTTAGAAATCCAAGAAACTAAGAAATTAACAGGTGATGATCATTTTGATAATTTCGTTTCTGTGATCAACGCATTAGATGGTAATGATTTACCAGTTTCAGCATTCATGGATAAATTAGATGGTTCTATGAAATCTGGAATGGCTTATATGGAAAAACGTGGAATTGCGACTATGGTCCCTCAATGGAATAAAGATGACTGTATCCAATGTAATAACTGTGTTATGGTTTGTCCTCATGCTACAATTCGTGCGTTCTTAATGACTGATGAAGAAATCGCTAATGCACCAGAAGATATCTCTAATGATGTTTTAAAACCTATGGGTAAAGGTGTTGACGGATTATCTTATAGAATTCAAGTTTCACCAGATAACTGTGTTGGATGCGGTTTATGTGTTGAACAATGTTTAGGAAATAAAAAAGGTGAAGCTTTAAAAATGGTTAATGTTCATGAAGAATTAGAACATGCTCCATTAGCTGATTATATCTATAAAGAAGTAGAATATCGTGATGATAAATATCCTACAACTACTGTAAAAGGTGTTGGATTCAAGAGACCATACTTTGAAGTATCTGGTGCTTGTCCAGGATGTGGAGAAACTCCATATTATAGATTAGCAACTCAATTATTTGGATCAGATATGATGATTGCAAATGCTACAGGATGTAGTTCAATTTATTCTGGTTCTACACCATCTACACCATTTACAACTGATAAAAATGGTCAAGGTCCAGCATGGTGTAACTCATTATTTGAAGATAATGCTGAATTTGGTTATGGTATGAAATTAGCTCAAAACTATAATGAAGCTCATATGATTCAAGTAATGGAAGAAGCTAAAGATGCTTGTGAACCCGAATTAAAAGAAACTATTGAAAAATACTTATCTGTAAAAGGACAAAGAAGCGAAGAAAAAGCAATTGTTCCAGAATTATTAAAATTAGTTGAAGCATCTTCAAATGATGCAATTAAAGAAGTTTTAGATAATAAAGGTAACTTAGTTTCTAAATCTCAATGGATTGTTGGTGGAGATGGATGGGCTTATGACATCGGTTATGGTGGATTAGATCATGTTATCGCTAATAATGAAAATGTTAATATTTTAGTATTGGATACTGAAGTATATTCAAATACAGGTGGACAATCTTCTAAATCATCTCAAGCTGGTTCAATCGCTAAATTTACTGCTGGTGGTAAAACAGGAGCTAAGAAAGATTTAGCACAAATCGCTATGGCTTACGGTCATGTTTATGTTGCACAAATTGCTATGGGTGCAAATCCTGCACAAACAATTAAAGCAATGAAAGAAGCTGAAAGTTATGATGGACCATCATTAATTATTGCTTATGCTCCATGTCAAGCACATGGTATTAAAGGTGGTTTAGCAAATCATCAAGCTGAACAAAAACGTGCAATTGATTGTGGATATTTCAACTTATTAAGATATGATCCAAGATTAGAAGAACAAGGAAAGAATCCATTACAATTAGATTCTAAGACTCCAAACTTTGATGGATTTAAAGATTACTTATTAGGTGAAAACAGATTCTCACAATTATTAAAAGTAAATCCAGAACATGCAGAACAATTAATGGCTAAATGTCAAGCTGATGCACAAAAACGTCGTGCTCGTCTAGAAAAAATGGCTCAATAATTAAAATGAAATCCATTTGGTTAATTCCAAATGGATTTTTTTGTAGTTATTAAATATAAAATAATCGATTTTTAAAAATAATAAATTCATTCTTTAGTATCTAAAATACTCTATAAACACCAAATCATAAAAAAACAATAAAAAAAGACCAATGGGAAAAACGTTGATATAAAGGCAGAAAAAGAGTGAAAAAGAGAAAAAAATAAAAAAAGGACAAGAAAAAGCTTTACAAAAGGGAGAGAGGATG